>JADLIA010000059.1 GCA_020848515.1 Rubrivivax sp.
ACCGGCCTGTCGAAGTGGGAGGGCTGGCGCGCCGCCCTCAGCGCCTGCGCGGTGTTTTCCATCGAGTGGCTGTTCGTGCTCAGCGGCTACCTGATCGGCTCGATGATGATCCGCAGCTTTGAAACCCGTGGCGGCTGGTGGGCCAGCGCGCGCGATTTCTGGCTGCGCCGCTGGTTTCGCACCATCCCCAACTACTACCTGTTCCTGCTGATCAATGCCCTGATCGCCTGGTGGGGCATCGAGGAGGGGCGCTTTGCCTGGTCGTTTGCCGTGTTTTCCCAGAACCTCGCCTGGGCCCAGACCAAGCCCTATTTCTTTGCCGAGGCCTGGTCGCTGGCGCTGGACGAGTGGTTCTATGTCCTCATGCCGTTGCTGCTGGGCGGCGTGGCCCTGCTGCGGCGCCTGGAGCGCCGCCAGCTGTTCTGGGCCGTGGCACTGCTGCTGATCACCGTGCCCACCGTGCTGCGCAGCGTGGTCACGCCGTCGGCCCATTTCTTCGCCTGGGACGACGACATCCGCCGCGTCACCCTGATGCACCTGGACGCCACCGGTTGGGGTGTGGCCGCGGCCATTCTCAACCGCTGGCACCCCGGCTGGTGGGCGCGCCGGCAGGGCCTCAAGGCGCTGCTCGGCCTGGCCCTGACCCTGGGGGCAGTGGCCGCCATGCACTATTTCATGCGGGTGGACTGGCGCGGCTTCGCCGGCGGGCGCTTCAACGACCTGGCGCTGATCGTCGCCCCTGGCGTCGGCACGGTGCTGATCCTGCCCTGGCGGTCCAGCCATCAACCCGCCGCCGGCTGGGGCCGCTGGCTGGCGGCGCGCATCGGCGACTATTCGTACTCGATCTACCTGTGCCATTTCCCGCTCATGTTGCTCCTGATCCATGCGCTCAAGCTCTGGGGCGGGGCGCTGGGGCCGATCGTCGGCTGGGTGGTGCTGGTCTGGCTGGTGGCCGTGCTGGCGGTGTCGGCGCTGGTGTTCCACGGGTTCGAAAAGCCCGTCTCCGACCTGCGCGAGCGTTTCACCCGGCGTGTCCAGGCAGGGCCCTTCAGTGTGCCAACGGCGACGTAGTGGTTACGGCGCGGCGGGGGGCGTCATCGCGACCCAGGCGAAAGGCCCTGGGGCCGCCCCGTAGAATCCCCGCTGGCGCGCCGGCCCGCCCGGTGATGCGCGCGCCCCAGCCACATGAACCGAACCGAACCCATCCCCCTGCCGTCCACCCGACCCGCTTCCGACCTGTCCGCGCCGTCCATGCACTGGCCTGACTACGGCGAGCGCCTGGTGTCCGCCGGCAAGCTGCCGGCGCGCGACCTGGAGCGCGCGCTGGCGGCGCAGCGCGAGATGGGCGGCTCGCTCGACGCCGTGCTGGTCAGCCTGGGGCTGGTGTCCGAGCTGGACGCCGCGCAGGCCCTGGCCGAGCACCTGCAACTGCCCTTCGTGCCGGGCGAGGGCTTTCCCGAGCCGCTGCCCGACATCGACGGCCTGCAACCCGAATTCCTCCAATCCCACCAGGTGCTGCCGCTGGGTGTGGACGGGCACGACCTGGTGGTGGCCATGCGCGCGCCGCAGGACGCCTTCGTCGTCAAGGCGCTGCACCTGAGCACCGGCCTGCAGGTGCGTCCCAGCGTGGCGCTGGCTTCGGACATCGACAAGGCGCTGCGGCGCCAGCAGGACGAGGCCGAGGCGCAGACGCCCGATCAGGGGGCGGCCGAGGCCGGCGATGCCGGCGATTTCGTCGAACACCTGCGCGACCTCGCCAGCGAGGCGCCGGTGATCCGCCTGGTCAACAGCCTGATCGGCCGCGTGATCGAACTGCGCGCGTCGGACATCCACCTCGAACCCTTCGACGACGGCCTGCACGTGCGCTACCGCATCGACGGCGTGCTGCACCCGGGCGAGCTGGTGCCGGCCCAGCAGGGCGCCGCCGTCAGCTCGCGCGTCAAGCTGCTGGCGCACCTGGACATCGCCGAGCGCCGCCTGCCGCAGGACGGCCGCATCAAGACCCGCGTCAAGGGGCGCGAGCTGGATCTGCGCGTCTCCACCGTGCCCACCGTGTGGGGCGAAAGCGTGGTCATGCGCGTGCTCGACCGCGCCAGCGTGCGCTTCGGCCTGGGCGACATGGGGTTCGAGGCCGATACGCTGGCGCGCTTCAACCAGTTGATCCACCGGCCGCACGGCATCCTGCTGGTCACCGGCCCCACCGGCTCGGGCAAGACCACCACGCTGTACGCCGCACTGTCCACGCTGGACGCGGCCAGCCAGAAGATCATCACGGTCGAGGACCCGGTCGAATACCAGCTCGAAGGCATCAACCAGATCCAGGTGCACAGCCAGATCAACCTGACCTTCGCCAACGCGCTGCGCTCCATCCTGCGGCAAGACCCCGACATCATCATGATCGGCGAGATGCGCGACGGCGAAACCGCCCAGATCGCCGTGCAATCGTCCCTGACCGGCCACCTGGTGCTGTCCACCCTGCACACCAACACCGCCGCCAGCGCCGTGGTGCGCATGCAGGACATGGGGGTGGAGCGCTACCTCATCACCTCCACCGTCAACGGCGTGCTGGCGCAGCGCCTGGTGCGCCGCCTGTGCCCGCACTGCAGGACGCCGGTGCAGCCGTCGCCCGAACTGTGGCGCAGCTCCGGCCTGGCGCGCTTTGTGCCGGCCGGCCAGCCCATCTACCAGGCCAGCGGCTGCGAGCACTGCCGCGGCACCGGCTACCAGGGCCGCAGCGCCATCCACGAACTGCTGGTGGTCGACGAGACGCTGCGCAGCGCCATCCTGCAGGGTCAGGACGCCAGCGCGCTGCAGGCGCTGGCGGTGCAGGCCGGCATGCACACCCTGTACGACGACGGTCTGCGCAAGGTGGCCGCCGGCGTCACCAGCCTGGACGAACTGCTGCGCGTGACGCAGGATCAGGGGGAGTGATGCGCGCACCTGCGCCTGCCCCGCGGCGGTTTTCTCACCCCAACCCGTTGCTGTCTGCGGCAGCGGGCACGAACGGCGGCGCCTGCGCCGTGGCCTGCGTCTGATGCCTGAATTCACCTGGCGTGCCGCCGCCGCCGATGGCCGGCTGATCGAGGGGCGCAGCGAAGCGCCCGCGCCCGACGCCGTGCTGCGCCAGCTGCGCGAGCGCGGCCTGACCCCGATCCAGGTCGGCACCGCCACGCCGCAGGCGGCGGCTTCGGCGGCGCTGGGCCGCGGCGGCCAGCGCACGCTCAAGGGGCCGGTCACGCGCGCCGACGTGCTGGCCTTCACCGGCGAGCTCTCCATCATGCTGCGCGCCGGCCTGGCGCTGGACAACGCGCTGCGCGTGCTGATCGACATGAGCGCCAAGCCCAGCGTGCGCAGCCTGCTGGAAGGCGTGCTGGAAGACGTCAAGGGCGGTGCCACATTCAGTCGCGCGCTGACCAAGCGCAGCGAGCTGTTCGGCGACTTCTACCTCAACATGGTGCGCTCGGGCGAGGCCAGCGGTCAGATGTCGCAGGTGCTCGAACGCCTGGTGGCGCACATGGAGCGGCTGCGCGCCCTGCGCGAAAGCGTCATTTCCGCCACCTTGTATCCGGCCATCCTGCTGGGCGTGGCCGTGCTGTCGCTGGTCGGCATGCTGGGCTTCGTGGTGCCGCAGTTCGAGCGCCTGTTCAAGGACATGGGCGAAGCGCTGCCGCTGCCCACGCGCATCGTCATGGCGCTCGGGCAGGGCTTTCGCCAGCACGGGCTGCTGCTGGCCATCGGCGCGCTGCTGCTGGGCTGGCTGGGCTGGCGCTGGCTGCGCTCGCCGGCCGGGCGCGCCTGGTGGCAGCGCCGCGCGCTGCGCCTGCCGGTGGTCGGCCCGCTGCTCTACAAATACGAGCTGACGCTGTTTGCCCGCTCGCTCGGCACCCTGCTGGGCAACGGCGTGCCGCTGCTGACCGCGCTGCACATCGCCACCGACACCGTGGGCAACCTCAATCTGCGCCAGCCGCTGGCCAGAATGGCGCCGCAGGTGAAGGAGGGCGCCCGCATGGTGCGCGCCATGGAAAGCACCGGCGTGTTTGAACCTTTGGCCATCAACCTGATCCGAGTGGGCGAAGAAACCGGCCGCATCGGCCCCATGATGCTGGAGCTGTCCGAGGTGCTCGATCGCGAGGTCGAAACCGGCATCAAGCGCGCCCTCACGCTGCTGGAGCCCATCCTGATCCTGTTGCTGGGCGTGCTGATCGCCGCCATCATCGTCTCGATCCTGCTGGGCATTCTGTCCATCAACGACCTTGCCGGATGACATGGCCCACCCCCTTGGCTCCACGCGCTGCGCGCTGTTGCGCCTCCTCCCTCCAGGGGGCATCGCCGCTGGCCGGGGGATCCCGGCCAGGGCGATCGCTGGCTTGGCCTGCTCCGCGGCCATCGGACGCGTGCGCTTGCGCGGCACAACCCATTTCAAATAGCTTGCCCTGTTGAGAGGACATTTTTCATGACCCCCTTTGCTCGCCGTCAACTCGCCCGCGCCGCGCGCGGCTTCACCCTGATCGAGATGCTGGTGGTGATCGCCATCATCGCCCTGCTGGCCGGCCTGGTCGGCCCGGCCGTGATGGACCGCCTGGGCGGCGCCAAGAGCAAGACCGCCGGCATCCAGATCGCCGACCTCGACAAGGCGCTGGAGCTGTTCAAGCTCGACGTCGGCCGCTACCCCAGCAACGCCGAGGGCCTGCAGGCGCTGGTCACCCGGCCGTCCTCGGCCAACGGCTGGAACGGCCCCTACCTCAAGGGCGGCCTGCCCGCCGACCCCTGGGGCAACGCGTACCGCTACGCCAACCCCGGCCCCAATGGCGGGCTGGAAATCCTGTCGCTGGGCGCCGACAACGCCCCCGGCGGCGAGGGCGAAAACGCCGACGTGCGCAACCGTCAGTAAATCCTGGCGATCCACCTGAACTTATAAGAAAAATCAGGCTCTAGCGCTTATGCGGCAAGCGCGAGCAGCTATTATAAATATAGCATCGAAGGCAGGGTTTCGACCACCGGCGCCGGCGCGCGCGCGCGGCTTCACCCTGATCGAGCTGCTGGTGGTGATCGCCCTCATGGGCCTGATCGCCGGCCTGGTGCCGCTGGCCTTCGGCCGCCTGTACGAATCGGCGCAGTACCGCGACACCGTGCGTGCCGTGCTGACCGAGCTGCGCGCCGCGCGCCAGCAGGCGCTGAGCCAGGGCGCCGAAACCCGCTTCGCCGTCGATCTGCGGGCGCGCACCTTCGGCGTCGAAGGCGGCCCGCAGCACGCCGTGCCCGAGCCCCTGGTGATGCGCGCCGTCATGGCGGCCGAAACCGCCGACGCCGACGGCCGCCTGGCCATCCACTTCCTGCCGCGCGGCGGTGCCAGTGGTGGCAGCGTCGATCTGCTGCGCCCCTCGGGCAGCGGCGTGCGCCTGCGCGTGGACTGGTTCACCGGCCGCGTCGAGCAGGAGGCCATCGAGCCATGAGGCTTG
>JADLIA010000060.1 GCA_020848515.1 Rubrivivax sp.
ACCATGGCCTCCTCGGTGTCGAAGAGGAATTCCGCGAGCGCCTTGCAGAGTTCGGTCTTGCCGACGCCGGTAGGCCCGAGGAACAGGAACGAGCCGTTCGGGCGGCGCGGGTCCGAGAGGCCGGCGCGCGAGCGGCGGATCGCGTTCGAGACGATGCGCACGGCCTCTTCCTGGCCGACGACGCGCTTCGCGAGCGCCTCCTCCATCCGCAGCAGCTTTTCCTTCTCGCCCTCGATCATCTTGGAGACCGGGATGCCGGTCCACTTCGAGACCACCTCGGCGATCTCCTCCTCGGTGACGGTGTTCCGCACCAGGGTCGTCGTGGTCTTGCCTTCGGCGGCGTGTGCCTCGGCGAGCCGCTTCTCGAGCTCGGGGATCTTGCCGTACTGCAGCTCGGCCATGCGCGCGAGGTCACCCTTGCGGCGCGCGGCCTCGAGCTCGAGCTTGAGCTTCTCGAGGTCTTCCTTGATGGTCGAGGCGCCCTGCAGCGAGGCCTTCTCGCTCTTCCAGACTTCCTCGAGGTCGGCGTATTCCTTCTCGAGCGCGCCGAGCGTCTCCTCGAGCGCGGCGAGGCGCTTCTTCGTGGCCTCGTCCTTTTCCTTCCTCAGCGCGACCTGCTCGATCTTCAGCTGGATGATGCGCCGCTCGAGCTTGTCGAGCTCTTCCGGCTTGGAGTCCATCTCCATGCGGATGCGCGCCGCGGCCTCGTCGATCAGGTCGATCGCCTTGTCGGGCAGCTGGCGGTCGGTGATGTAGCGGTGCGAGAGCGTTGCCGCGGCGACGATCGCCGGGTCGGTGATCTCGACCTTGTGGTGGTTCTCGTAGCGCTCCTGCAGGCCGCGCAGGATCGCGATCGTGTCCTCGACCGAGGGCTCGTCGACCAGCACCTTCTGGAAGCGGCGCTCGAGCGCGGCGTCCTTCTCGATGTACTTGCGGTATTCGTCGAGCGTGGTGGCGCCGACGCAGTGCAGCTCGCCGCGCGCCAGCGCCGGCTTGAGCATGTTGCCGGCGTCGATCGCGCCTTCGGCCTTGCCGGCGCCGACCATGGTGTGCAGCTCGTCGATGAACAGAATGATGCGGCCCTCTTCGGCCGCCACTTCCTTGAGCACGGCCTTCAGGCGCTCTTCAAATTCGCCGCGGTACTTGGCGCCGGCCAGCAGGCCGGCCATGTCGAGCACCAGCACGCGCTTGTCACGCAGGGTGTCGGGCACTTCGCCGGCGTTGATGCGCTGCGCCAGGCCCTCGACGATGGCGGTCTTGCCCACGCCCGGCTCGCCGATCAGCACCGGGTTGTTCTTGCTGCGCCGCTGCAACACCTGGATCGTGCGCCTGATTTCATCGTCGCGGCCGATCACTGGGTCCAGCTTGCCCTGGCGCGCGCGCTCGGTCAGATCGAGCGTGTATTTCTTCAGCGCCTCGCGCTGGCCCTCGCCTTCGGCACTGTCCATGCTCTGGCCGCCGCGCACGGCGTCGATCGCCGCTTCCAGACTGGCGCGCGCCAGGCCGTGTTCCTTGGCAATGCGCGCGGCCTCGCCCTTGGCGTCGCTCAGGGCCAGCAGGAACATCTCGCTGGGGATGAACTGATCGCCGCGCTTGATGCTCTCCTTCTCGGTGGCCTGCAGCAGCTTGATCAGGTCCGGGCTGGGTTGCACCTGCTCCTGGCCCTGTACCTGCGGCAGGCGCTTGACGGCGGCGTCGATGCCCTGGGCCAGCGCGGCCACGTTGACCCCGGCACGCGCCAGCAACGCGCGCGGACCGTCTTCCTGCAGCAGCATGGCTGCCAACAGGTGCTCGGGTTGAATGTAGGCGTGGTCGTGACCCAGGGCCAGCGACTGAGCGTCGGCCAGGGCCTGCTGGAACTTGGTGGTGAGCTTGTCTAGGCGCATGAAAACCTCCGAATTGCCCATCAAATGGGGAGGTCTGCCCCGGATTCAAGGCGTCTGGGCCGGCCGCGTGGATTCTCTTCAACGATCGCACGATGCACAAAGAAAGACTGTCCATAGCACACCGCTACACTGCCAGCGGGCCATAAAGGCCGAAGCCGTCAACACCTCCACGGGAGACACCCATGCAACCTGCCTTCCGGTCCGCCGCAGCGGCTCTGGCCGCGATCACGCTGCTCGGCGCGTGCACCAGCACGCCGCACGCGCCGGTTTCCCCCGCCGAGGTGGGCGAACTGCGCCCCGGGGCAGGCTACCTCAAGGGTTACCTCGGCCGCGAGGAGCTGCCCGACAGCCTGGCACTGCTGCCACCTCCGCCTGCGGATGGCACGCCGGCCCATGCCGACGATGCCGACGCATTCCGGCAGCTGACCGCCCTGCAGAAGGGGGCAAGGGGCACGCTGGCCACGCGCGATGCCAACCTGAAGTTCCCACAGGCGGCCGGTGCCTTTGCCTGCGCCCTGGGCGTCACGGTCTCGGAACAGGGCACGCCGCACCTGAACATGCTGCTGCGGCGCACGCTGACCGACGCCGGTCTGGCCACCTACAAGGCCAAGGACCAGTACAAGCGCACGCGCCCGTTCGTGACATTCAGCGCCCCCACCTGCACCCCCGCCGAGGAGGCGGCCCTGAGCAAGGACGGCAGCTACCCATCCGGCCATTCCGCGCTGGGCTGGGCCTGGGCCCTGGTGCTGACCGAACTGGCGCCGGAGCGCGCCGATGCCCTGCTGCGCGGGCGCTCCTTTGGCCAGAGCCGCGGCATCTGCGGCGTGCACTGGAAGAGCGACATCGAGGCCGGCCGCCTGATCGGCGCCGCCACCGTGGCGCGCCTGCGGGTCAATGCGGTCTTCCAGGCCCAGCTGGCAGCCGCGAAGCAGGAAGTCGTGCAAGCCCGCGCCGCGGGCCAGGTGCCGCCGGCCGCGGACTGCGCGTCAGAGACCCAGACGCTGCGCTCGTCCTTGCAGCTCGCGCCTTGACGCCGGTGGCCGGTGGCCGGTGGCCGGTCGCCGGTCGCCGGTCGCCGGTCGCCGGTCGCCGGTGTTGGGCATCGATTGGCGTAGAACGGTGCTCCGGATCAGCGCCAGGAGCTATTATTTCTATAGCTATCTGGACGTCGACGCGGCACCAGCCTGCGCGGTCCCGCACGGTCCGTGGCGGCGCCGGAAGTCGGCCGGCGACTGGGCATCGGCGGCGGCGAACACGCCGCGCCGGGCCGCGCGGGCCTGCGCCTCCTCGCGTGCGTAGCGGCCGCGGCGCCAGCCCTGGCGGTCGTTCCAGGCCCAGCCCTGGGCCACCATGCCCGCCGCCACATCCAGCCCGTCGCGCTGGCGCTGCACGCTCGCCAGGCGACGCCCGAACCGGTCCCGGGCATGCACGGTCACGCGCAGCCGCTCGCCACGCACCAGCGCCTGCAGGGCCGCACGCGCCGACGCGCCGCCCGGCTGGCACAGCTCGGGCGCGTCGATGCCCTGCAGGCGCAGCCGAGCGCGCCGACCGCCGCGCTCCGGCCGCACCCACAGCGAATCGCCATCCACGACAAACTCCACACGCGCGTGCCAGGACGGTCCGGCGGCAGCTGCTTCGCCGCCCAGCGCCCGCGCGGGCTCGGCAGCACCCCGCAACGCACCCAGGGACAGCAGCAGCGCCGCGCAGGCCGCGCGGCCCAGGCGACGCGCTGGCACATGCCGGCCCGCGGCACCCCCCATCAATCGGCCTTGATGCCCAGCTTGCGAATCAGCTCACCCCAGCGCCTGTGCTCGGCCTGGATGAAGGCGCCGAACTCGGCCGGCGTGGTGACGCGCAGGTTGGCCGAGATGTTGTCGAACGCGCTCTGGGCGTCGGCCCCGCGCGAGCCTTCGGCCCAGGCGCCCTGCAGACGGGACACGATGGCGGCAGGCGTGGCCGCCGGGGCGATCAGACCGAACCAGGTCTCCACTTCGAACCCCGCATAGCCGGACTCGGCCACCGTGGGTACCTCGGGCAGGGCCTTGGCACGCCGGGCCGAGGTGACGGCAATGGCCTTGAGCTTGCCCGAGCGCACATGCTGCAAGGTGGTGGCCAGCGAGCTTTCCATGCTCATCGGCACCGTGCCGGCGATCAGGTCGGGCACGATCTGGCTCGACCCCTTGTAGGGGACATGCGTCAACTGAATGCCGGCGACCGACTGCAGCAGTTCCGCCGCCAGATGGTTGCTGGTTCCGATGCCCGAGGTGGCGTAGCTGAGCTTGCCGGGGTTGGCCTTGGCGTAGGCAACCAGGCCCTTCAGGTCCGAGAACGGTGCCTGCGGACCGGCCATGATGGCGCAGGGCGTGGTGCCCACCAGCGAGATCGGCGCCAGGTCCTTGTCGACGTTGAACGGCAGCTTGCCGTACAGGTGCGGCGCGATGGCCAGGCTGCTGATGGCCGCCAGGCCGATGGTGTAGCCGTCGGGCGCCGCCTTGGCCACGGCGTCGGTGCCGATGTTGCCACCGGCGCCGGCCTTGTTCTCGACCACGAACTGCTGGCCCAGCCTGTCGCCCATGGCCTTGGCGGCGGTGCGACCCATGATGTCGGTCGGACCGCCCGGCGGGAACGGCACGATCAGCTTGACCGGGCGGGCTGGAAAGGCGTCCTGCGCCCAGCTTGCGTGGCACAGCGTGGCGGCGCTCGCCGCGGCGATGAAGTCGCGTCGTTTCATGAAGGTCTCCGGTGCGTCGGTCGATGGGCGCCTGTCTGGCCGGCGCCCGGGGCTGAGTTTCAGACGAAGCGCAGCGACACGCTGCCCATGCCCTGCACGCGCAGGCTGACGTGGTCGCCCGGCTGCACCGACACCGCCTCGGTGGCGCCGCCCGACAGCACCAGGCTGCCGGCCGGCAGGCTCTGGCCGCGCCGGCCCAGGTGGTTGACCAGCATGGCCACGGCGGCGGCCGGGTGGCCCAGCACGGCGGCGCCGGCGCCCAGGGCCACCGGCACGCCGTTTTTCTCCAGCACCAGGCCGCAAGTCGTGAGATCGACGCGGCGCGCGTCCACCGCGCGACCACCGACGACGAAGCGCGCGGCCGAGGTGTTGTCGGCAATCACGCTTTTCACGTCGAATTTGAAGTCGCGGTAGCGGCTGTCGATGACTTCGATGCCGGGCAGCACCACATCGCAGGCGGCCAGCACGGCGCCGATGTGGCAGCCAGGGCCTTTCAGCTCAGCGCGGGTGACGAAACAGATCTCAGGTTCCACCTTGGGATGGATCAGCTCGCTCACCCTGACCTCGCCGCCGTCGGCGACGGTGAACTCGTCGACCAGAAAGCCGAACACCGGATCGGTCACGCCCATCTGGCGCATCTTGGCGTGCGAGGTCAGGCCCGCCTTGTAGCCCGCCACGCGCGCGCCGCCCTTGAGCTTGGCGGCCAGGATGCGGTCCTGGATGGCGTAGGCGTCGTCCCAGTCCATGTCGGGGTGCTGGTCGGTGATCTTCAGTGTGTCGCGCGCCTCGCGCTGGCAGGCGTGCAGGTGCTCGGCCAGCTGGTCGAGCGTCTTCGGGTCGAGTGTCATGGCGTTGTGAACTTCAATTGGCCTTCAGTGGCTTGCAACCTGCGCCGCCAGCTTCTTTTTTGATAGCGTCAGGGCGGTGTCCTCGATCATGTCTTCCTGGCCGCCGACCATGCCGCGGCGGCCCATCTCGACCAGGATCTCGCGCGCCGGCACGCCGTATTTCTTTTCGGCGCGCTTGGCGAACAGCAGGAAGCTGCCGTACACCCCGGCGTAGCCCAGGGTGAGCGCGTCGCGGTCGATGCGGATCGGGAAGTCCATCACCGGCACCACCAGGTCCTCGGCCACATCCTGGATCTTGAACACGTCCACGCCGGTGTGCACGCCCATGCGTTCGAGCACGGCCACCAGCACCTCCATCGGCGTGTTGCCGGCACCGGCGCCCAGGCCGGCGGCGGCGGCGTCGATGCGGTTGGCGCCGGCCTCGATGGCGGCGATCGAATTGGCCACGCCCATGGCCAGGTTGTGGTGGCCATGAAAGCCCAGCTCGGTCTCGGGCTTGAGCGCGGCGCGCACGGCGGCGATGCGCTCCTTGACCTGGTCGGGCAGCAGGTAGCCGGCCGAGTCGGTCACGTAGATGCAGTTGGCGCCGTAACCTTCCATCAGCCTGGCCTGTTTGACCAGGCCCTCGGCGCTGTTCATGTGCGCCATCATCAGAAAGCCCACGGTGTCCATGTCCATCTTGCGGGCTATGGTGATGTGCTGCTCGCTGACATCGGCCTCGGTGCAGTGGGTGGCCACGCGGATGGTGTGCACGCCCAGCTCGCGCGCCATCTTCAGGTGGTCGACGGTGCCGATGCCGGGCAGCAGCAGCGCCGACACCTTGGCCTGCTTCATCAGCGGGATGACGGCGGAGAGGTATTCCTCGTCGCTGTGGGCCGGAAAGCCGTAGTTGACGGAAGCGCCGCCCAGGCCGTCGCCGTGGGTGACTTCGATCAGCGGCATGCCGGCGGCGTCCAGGCCCTGGGCGATGGACTTCATCTGCGCCAGCGTCATCTGGTGCTGCTTGGGGTGCATGCCGTCGCGCAGCGTCATGTCATGCAGGGTGATCTTCTTGCCTTGGATGCTCATGGCCGGTTCTCCTTCAGACGTCGACGGGTTCGAGGGTGAGCGAGCCGGCCAGGATCTCTTCGGCAAACATCTCGGCGGTGCGCGCGGCGGCGGCGGTCATGATGTCGAGGTTGCCGGCGTACCTGGGCAGGTAGTCGCCCAGGCCCTCGACCTCCAGGAACACCGACACCCGCTGGCCGTCGAACACCGGGCCGTTGACCAGCTTGTAGCCGGGCACATACTTCTGCACCTCGGCCATCATGTCGTGGATGCTCTTGGTGATGGCGGCCTGATCGGGCTGGCCCTCGACCAGGCAGTGCACGGTGTCGCGCATGATCAGCGGCGGCTCGGCCGGGTTGATGATGATGATGGCCTTGCCCTTGCGGGCGCCGCCCACCTTTTCGATCGCGCCCGCCGTGGTGCGGGTGAATTCGTCGATGTTCTTGCGCGTGCCCGGGCCGGCGGACTTGCTGGACACGGCGGCCACGATTTCGGCATAGGCCACCGGCTGCACGCGACTGACGGCGGCCACCATGGGGATGGTGGCCTGGCCGCCGCAGGTGACCATGTTGACGTTCATTTCGCGCTTGCCCACGTGCTCGCGCAGGTTGACCGGCGGCACGCAGTAGGGACCGATGGCGGCGGGCGTCAGGTCCACCATCATCGCGCCCTGCTCGGTGACCTTGCGCGAGTTTTCAGCGTGCACGTAGGCGCTGGTGGCGTCGAACACGATCTGCACGCCGTCCTTCCTGATGTGCGGCACCAGACCATCGACCCCCTGGTCGGTGGTTTTGATGCCCATCTCGCGCGCGCGCTTGAGACCGTCGGAGTCGGGGTCGATGCCCACCATCCACACCGGCTCCAGCACCGGGCTGCGCTGCAGCTTGGCCAGCAGATCGGTGCCGATGTTGCCTGGGCCGATCAGGGCACACTTGATTTTCTTGCTCATTTCCATGCTTTCCAATGATGAAATGACTTCACCGCTCGCGCGGCTTCAAAGACGAAATGACGGCCTCGGTCAGGGCGTACAGCGCCGTCATGGACGCGAAGCAAGGTCATTCGTCGTTCAAACAAACCGCACGCTGCAGCCGCCGATGCCGCCGATCGTGACGCGCAGGTTGTCGCCCGCGGCCACTGGCACCATGATGCCCAGCGAGCCCGACAGCACCACCTCGCCCGCCTCCAGGGCAATGCCATGGCGGCCCAGGGTGTTGGCCAGCCAGGCCACCGCGTTGGCCGGGTGGCCCAGGGCGGCGGCGCCGGCACCGGTGGCGACGATTTCGCCGTTCTTCTCCAGCACCATGCCGCAGGTGGTCAGATCGACGTCGCGCACATCGACCAGGCGATCGCCCAGCACGAACACGCCGCAGGAGGCGTTGTCGGCCACCGTGTCCTGAATCTTGATCTTCCAGTCCTGGATGCGGGAGTCGACGATTTCGAAGCAGGCCATCACGCCTTCGGTGGCGGCCAGCACGTCGGCCACGCTGATGCCGGGGCCCTGCAGGGTCTTCTTGAGCACGAAGGCGATTTCGCCCTCGGCCTTGGGCTGGATCAGGCGGCTCATGGGCACGGCCTCGCCCTCGTTGTAGACCATGCCGTCGGTCAGCCAGCCGAAGTCGGGCTGGAACACGCCCAGCATGTTCATCACCGCCTGGCTGGTCACGCCGATCTTCTTGCCCACCACCCGCTCGCCGGCGGCCAGGCGGCGCTGCATCAGCCGCTGCTGGATGGCGTAGGCATCGTCCACCGTGATGTCGGGGTGCTGGCTGGTCAGCGGCGGCACGCTGGTGCACTGCGTGAGGGCGTCAAAAAGGCGGTCGCCCAACTGCTCGATCTGTGACTTGTCCATGGTTTCAATACTATCAAAATGAGAGCTGCTCGCGCTTGCCAGTCAAGCTCGAGCGGCCTATATCGCTCAGAACTTGACCATCACGTTGCGCAGATCGGTGTAAAACTCGAACGAGTGTATGCCACCTTCGCGGCCGATGCCCGAGGCCTTGGAGCCGCCAAACGAGGTCCGCAGGTCGCGCAGAAACCAGCAGTTGATCCAGGTGAGGCCGACGTGGATGCGCTGCGCCACCCGGTTGGCGCGGCCGATGTCCTGCGTGAAGATCGCCGTCGCCAGTCCGTAGCGGTTGGCGTTGACCTTGCCCAGCACCTCCTCTTCGCTGTCGAAGGGGCTGATGTGGCAGCAGGGGCCGAAGATCTCGTCGGTGATGACGCTGGCGGTCTCGGGCAGGCCGGTCCAGATGGTCGGTTGCACCCAGCTGCCGTCCTTCAGGTGCGGCGGCATGTCGGGCACGCCGCCGCCGGTCACCACGGTGGCGCCCTGTTCGCGCGCCTTCTGGTAGTAGGACAGCACCTTGACCTGATGCTCCTTGCTGATGACCGGGCCGATCCGTGTCGCCGGGTCGAACGGCTCGCCGGGGGTCATGGCCTCGGCGCGCTCCTTCAGCGCCGCCACCACCTGCTCGTAGATCGGTCGCTCCACATAGACGCGCTCGGTGCCCAGGCAGACCTGGCCGGCGTTTTCGAAGCAGGAGCGCTGCAGCGTGTCGATGGTGACCTTCAGATCGCAATCGGCGAACACCACGGCGGCGTTCTTGCCGCCCAGCTCCATCGACACCGGGCGGATGCCCTCGGCGGCGGCCTTCATGATGGCTTCGCCGGTGCGCGTCTCGCCGGTGAAGGTGATGCCGTTGACGTCGGGGTGCCGGGTCAGGAATTCGCCGGCCGAACCGGGGCCGAAGCCGTGCACCACGTTGTACACGCCCTTGGGCACACCCACGGCGTTCATCACCTCGCCCAGCAGGGTGGCGGTGGCGGGGGTTTCTTCGGACGGTTTGACCACCACCGTGTTGCCGCAGGCCAGCGCCGGGCCGACCTTCCAGGTCATCAGCAGCAGTGGCAGGTTCCAGGGGCAGATCACCGCGATCACGCCGCGCGGCACGCGCACGCCGTAGCTGAGCGCGGTCCTGCCGTCGGGCGTGGTCATGTTGAACGACTCGGTGGAGGCGCTCTTGATGGTGTCGATGAAGATCTGAAAGTTGGCCGCGCCGCGCGGGATGTCCACGTGCGAGGCCAGGTGGTGCGGCTTGCCGGTGTCGGCGATCTCGGCCTGCAGGAAGTCGTCGAAGCGCCGGTTGATCTCGAGCGCCACGGCATCCAGCAACTTGCAGCGCTCGGTGACCGAAATGCGGCCCCAGTCGCCCGTGAGCGCGGCCTTGGCGGCCGCCACGGCGGCGTCCACTTCGGGCTTGCCGGCTTCATGGATCATGCCGATCAGGCTGCCGTTGACCGGGTTGCGGTTCTCGAACGTGCTGCCGCTGGCGCTCTTGACGTACTGGCCGTTGATGAAATTCAAAAACTCTTTCATGGGTGCTCTCTGTTCCTGGAAGCTTGGCCGCTCACGCGGCCTCCAGCCCCAGCGCGGCCAGGCCCGCGCGGGCGCAGATCTCGTCCTGTTCGGCCGATCCGCCGGACACGCCAATGCCGCCGATCAGCACCCCCTGCTCGCGCATCGGCAACCCGCCGCCGAACACCACGTTGCGCGGCCGCACCGGCATGCCCAGGCGCAGCGCCTCGTCGCCGCGCAAGATACCGGCCCACTGCCCGGTGGCAAAACCGAAGCCGGCCGCGGTGTAGGCCTTGTCGATGGCGATGTCCACCGAGTGCAGAAAGGCGCCGGGCATGCGCAGAAAGGCCGCCAGCACGCCCGAGGCGTCGGTCACCGCGACGTTGATGCGAATGCCCAGCTCGCCGGCCTTGGCCACCGCCGCCGCCACGGCGGCGTGCGCCGCCTCGGCGGTGATGGCGCGTTGTTCGACGCTGTGTCGTGCCATCGGCGCGCCTCAGGTCACCACGCTCAGGAAGGCGTCGTTCAGCTTGCGGTCGTGGTAGAAGATGCCGCGCCCGACCTCTTCCCAGCTCCAGGTGACCGGATGCATGTCGGGGTAATGGTCGTAGCCGCCGCAGAAGGTTTCCAGGCGGTTGCCGCTGGGGTCGAAGAAGTAGATCGTCGTGCCCTGGGTGATGCCGTGGCGCGTGGGACCGATGTCGATCGAGACGCGGTTGACGCTCATGATGTCGGCGGCGCGCAGCACGCTTTCCCAGCTCGGCATCTGGAACGCCACGTGGTGCAGCTTGGCGTCCTCGGCGTGGCGCACCATGGCGATGTCGTGCGCCTTGTGGCTGCAGGTCAGCCAGGTGGCCAGGTCGGTGGTGCCGTCTTCCAGCTTGACGCGCTCGACCAGGGTGAAGCCCAGCACCTCGGTGAACAGCTTCAGGTTGCCGTCGATGTCGCCGCCGTAGATCAGCGCATGGTCCATGCGGATCGGGCGGATGCCGGGGCCGTCGAGCACGTCCACCTCGGGGTCGGTGTAGCCCATGCCGTTGCCCACGTCCTTCTTCTCGGCGTACAGCTCCAGCGTGTGGCCGGTGGGAATCCTGAAGCGCACGCGCTCGCCGGTCTCCAGCAGGTCACCGGCGGGGATGCGTTCGGTCTTGACGCCAAAGGCCTGGAGCTTTTTCTCCAGGTCATCGAGCGTGGCTTTGTCGAGCACCTTGTAGCCAAAGAAGTCCAGCCCGGCCTGGTCGGCCTGGCGCAGGATGATGCTGTGGTGGTCGCGCTCGTTGCGGGTCTTGAAATAGGCGCGGCCCTGGGCATCGCGGCCCATGGGCTGCAGGCCCATCACGTTGGTGTACCACTGGACCGATTCTTCCAGGTCGAGTACGCGGATCTGGGCGTGCCCAGGGCGCAGAACGCCAGTCATTGCCATAGTAGGTCTCCTTCGCTTGGTTTCAGGTGGGGTGGGTGGATACGCTGGCCGCCTCGCTGACGGGGCGGCAGACATTCTTCTTCATGGCGCCGACGACGTGCAGGCGCAGGTCGCTGGTGGGCTTGATGCGGCACGACAGCACGCAGCCGCTGGCCTCTTCTTCGGCGCTGACATGGGCCCGGCTCATCACGCGCTTGCTGTACTGACCTTCCAGGATCTGCACCTTGCACACGCCGCAGCCGCCCTGACGGCAGCCCACGGGGATGCCCTTCTTGCCCAGGGCTTCCATGCCTTCCAGCACGGAGCGGTGGTCGGCGCAGCGGTAGCTTTCGCCGGTGTCCTCGATGGTGATGGTGTGGTGCGCCACGGTCGCCGCCTCAGATCTTCTTGAACAGCGGGCTGCGCACCTGCTGCGCATCGGCGGCCGAGATGAATTTCTCGGTATAGATGTCGCGCTCGAACAGCCGGCCCTGCATCAGGGTGGTGATGCAGGCGTCGATCATCATCGGCGGACCGCACAGGTAGGCCTTGTGGCCGCGGAAGTCGTTGTTGAAATGCGCCTTGGCGGCCTCGTGCACGAAGCCGCGCGCGCCGTCCCAGTCGCTGCCCGCGGGTTCGTCCGACAGCGCCGCGATGTAGGTGAATTGCGGGTGCTGCGCCGCCAGTTGCTGAAACTCGTCGTGGTGGTAGAGCTCGGCACGCTGGCGCGCGCCGTTGACCAGGGTGATCGGCCTGTTGCACCCGGCCGCCAGCAGATCGAGCACCATGGAGCGCGGGCTGGACAGGCCCGAGCCGCCGGCCAGGAACAGGTAGCCCAGGTTCTCCTTCTGGTGCGCGGACTCGCGCACGAAGAAGCGCCCGTAGGGCCCGGCCAGGCTGACGCGGTCGCCCGCCCGCAACTGCTCGTGCACCCAGCCGGTGCCCTTGCCACCGGGTACATGGCGGATGTTCAGCTCGATCTCGCGCGTCTGCGCCGGCGCGCTGGCGATCGAGAACGCGCGGGTGGTGGTTTCGCCCGGAATGTGCAGCCCGATGTACTGACCGGCCTGGAAGGTGATGGGCGCTTCGAGCTCGATCCACACGCCCTTGATGGTGGGCGTCAGGTTCTCGATGCGGGAGACCACCCCCTGATGGTCCTGCACCAGCAGGTTGCGGGCGTCCGGGTCTTCCTCGATGTCGGCCTCGATGACGAGGTCGGATTCGAGCCGGGCGCAGCAGGCCAGGCACTTGCCTTCGTCGCGCTCGTAGTCCATCAGGGCAAAGCCGCTGGCTTCGCCGTGCTCGACTTCGCCTTCGGTCACCTGGATCTTGCAGGTGCCGCACAGGCCATGGCCGCAGGCGTGCGGCAGGTAGATGCCGGCGCGCAGGGCGGCGTCCAGAATGGTCTGGCCCTCCTCGACCTCGAGGACCTGGCCGATCGGTTCAATCGTGAGCTGGTAGCTCATGGGTGTACGGAAACTTCAAAACTAATAGCTGCCGGCGCTTGTCTGTCAAGCGCTGGAGGCCGATTTGATCCATATTCGGCAGGTGCTTTGTCGGCGGCCGGCGGCCATTCGCCTCAGAAGCAGCTGCCGCTCAGCCCGGTCAGCCCCGGCGTGCGAAAGCGGATCACGCTCTTGTGGCCGATGCCGTGCTCGGCCAGGGTCTTGTCCATGTCGGGCGTGAAAGGCTTGCCGGACATGAACCATTCGGCCTTGGCCCAGTCGATGCGCGCAAAGTCCGGGTGCGCGCCATACATGCCGGGCAGCGCGCCCTTGACGAGCTCGCCAAACTTCATGGTCGGCGGCATGGGGGCGCAGAACGGCGCGCAGAACATCTTGTGGTCCTCCCAGCCGATGTACAGCAGCGGTGCGGGAAATTTGTCCACCGTGTCTTTCTGCTCGAACTCGTAGGGGGCGATGGATTTGACAGCCATGGGTAAGTCTCCTGAGGGTTCCCGGTCAGTTGCTGGTGGCCTGCGCGCGCCAGGCTTCGAAGTTCTTCTTGTCGGGCGAGTCGGCGAAGTCCATGTTGTCCTGGCCCTGGGTGATCTTGTACCAGCGCAGCACCTCGGCCAGCGGGTTGAAATCGGG
>JADLIA010000061.1 GCA_020848515.1 Rubrivivax sp.
TGGAGCGTGACCTGCGCACCATCCAGCGCCAGTTGGAGATGCTCAGCCAGCATTTCGACATCGAGCGCGACGAGCGCAGCAAGCCCTACGGCTACCGCTGGCTGGAGCGCTCGCAGGGGCTGGCGCTGCCGCACCTCACGCCGCAGGAGTCGCTGCTGCTGCAACTGGCGCAGGAGCATTTGAAGCACCTGCTGCCCGCCCGGCTCATGCAGTCCATGGACGGCTTTTTCGCCCAGGCGCGGCGCAATCTCGATGCGGCAACCGACGCGGGCGGCGCACAACTCGAGCGCCAATGGCCGCGCAAGGTGCGCGTGGTGGCCACCAGCCAGCCGCTGCTGGCGCCCACCATCGTCGCCGGCGTGTTCGAGGCCGTGAGCGAAGCCCTGTATGCCAACCGCTGGCTGCAGGTGGACTACCGCAACGCGGCGGGCAAACGCCGCACGGCCCAGGTCATGCCGCTGGGGCTGGCGCAGCAGGGTCCCAGCCTGTACCTGGTGTGCCGATTCGAGGGCTTTGACAACGAGCGTAGCCTGGCGCTGCACCGCATGCAAAAGGCGCAGGTGTCCACCCTGGGCTTTGATCGCCCGCGCGATTTCGACCTGCAGCGTTACGACGAAGACGGCCGCTTTGGCTTTGGCGAGGGGGTGCGCATCCGGCTCACGTTCGAGATCGAGCACGAGGCCGGCCTGCACCTGCGTGAGACGCCGCTGTCGCGCGACCAGCAGGTGCAGGTTCTGGAGGACGGTTGGCTGAAGATCAGCGCCACCGTGGTCGACAGCGCCAGGCTCGATTGGTGGTTGCGTGGGTTTGGTGCGGCGGTACGCGATGTGCGCAAGATACTCATGAAGATCGAGGGAGCGTGACGGGATGAGCTACAAGCTGGAATACAGGCCCATAGGTTTCGGGCCAGACCCCGATACGGGGCACGGAAAGCGTTCACCCGCAAGACGCCTCGCTCGTTCACCGATCTGCGCAAACAGCCCTGCCCGCCTGGGCATTTTCAGTCTGAAGACGATTTGTTCCACGCGTTTGTGGACAGCGGCGGGCGGCTTGAGTTTGTCGCCGAGGAAGTTGCCGGTTGGTCTGATGCGCAACTCGTTGAACAAGCCTTGACGACCGGGCTCATTGCCGACAAAAGCGATCGTCATGTGAGCCGCGATGCCCCAGGGTGGGTGTCGGTCGTGTTCGGCCGGGCCATAAGCCACTACCCGCAGCGGCTGAGGCCAGAAGCGCAAAGTGTCGTGCGCGGATTTCTTTGGACATGTGAAACGGAGTCGTTCCCTTGAATGCGCCACTGGACAAACCACCACTCGAAGAGGACACGCGTCTGAAGATCAGCCGGCAGATTCAGATCAACGACTATCCCGCGTGGTATCAGAAATGGGCCTGGGATGGCATCGTGGGAGAGAGCGTGATCTTTCCGGAGCCATCTGTTCGCACGCTGGATGACGCAGCCTTGAAGGCCCTGGTCGTGGAAGCGGGGTATGCCGACGCGGACAGCCGCTTTACGTTTGCACGCCGAGACGAGTGGACGTTTGTCAATTTCAATTTTCGGGACTGAACCGCTCTCATTCGGGGCCGGCGCCTGGTGCGGATCGACTCTCTTCAGGCATGGCTTGACATCGTGATGCATGCCTGACTGACAGGGCGAGCCGAAGGGCGCGGGCTGCAAAATCGCCACCCATGGACTCAGCCACCCAACTCATCCTCGGCGCCGCCGTCGGCGTGGCCGTGATGCGCCGGCGCACGGCCGCGTGGAAGGCCGCGCTGTGGGGCGGCGTGGCCGGCACGCTGCCCGATCTGGACGTGCTCATCGCCCATGGCGACCCGATTCTGAACATGGTGCTGCACCGCGCCGAGAGCCATGCGCTGTTCTGGCTCACGCTGTTCTCGCTGCCGTTGGCCTGGCTGGTGGCGCGTGTGCAGGGCGAATGGGCACAGTGGCGGCGCTGGTGGCTGGCGCTGTGGCTGGCCCTGGTCACCCACCCTCTGCTCGACGCGTTCACGGTCTATGGCACGCAGTTGCTGCTGCCGTTTACCGACTACCCCGTGGCGCTGGGCAGCGTGTTCATCATCGACCCGGCCGTGACGCTTCCGTGGCTCGTCGGCCTGGTGGTGGTGCTGGCGCGCCGGGGCGATGCGCGTGGCCAGCGCGCCAATCTGTGGGGGCTGGCGCTGGGCACGGCGGTGCTGCTGGCCGGTGTGGGGCTGCAGGCGCGGGTGGAGCATCTTGCGCGCGCCAGCCTGGCGGCGCAGGGCGTTCATCCTGAGCGCGTGCTGGTCACGCCCGCGCCGCTGTCCATGCTGCTGTGGCGCGTGGTGGCTATTGACGACGACAGCTACTACGAGGGCTTTCATGGTCTGCTCGATGCGCCCGGGCCCATGCGCTTTGAGCGCTTTGACCGCGGCGCGCGGCTGGAAGCGGCGGTGGCCGCCATCGACGGCGCGCAGCGCATCCGGCGCTTCAGCCATGGCTTTTACAAGCTGCACGAGAGCGCGGGCGGCCAGCTGGTGATCACCGATCTGCGCATGGGGCTGGAGCCGCATTACAGCTTTGCCTTTGCGGTGGCGCAGCGCGGATCGCCCTTTGCGCCGCTGCCGGTGGCGCAGGCGGTGGGTGGCGCCGTGCCGGTCGGGCCGGCGCTGGCCTGGCTGGGTCGGCGCATGCGGGGCGAGCAGGTGGCGCCGCCGCGTTGAGGGCCGGGCCATGACCTTGCAGGCCACGGTCTCCATGAGCTGGGTCGATGCGGTGCTGGCCGAGGCCGAGCGCCAGGGCGTGGGGCGTGGGCGCTTGCTGGCGCAGGCCGGTATCGCACCCGAAGAACTGCAGCAAGAGCGCTGGCCGATCGACCACATCACGCGCCTGTGGCACGCGGCGGTGGCCTGCACACAGGACGCGGGCTTTGGTCTGGCCGCCGGCAGCCGCGCCGGGCCGGACAACTTCAACGTGGTGGGCGAGCTGCTGCGCGCCAGCGCCACGCTGCGCGAGGCGATTGCGGCGGTGCAGAAGTACCAGCGCCTGATCAGCGACGGCGGGCGCTTTCAGATGGTGGCGGGCGCGCGCGCCAGCTGGCTGATCTACCACCCGCGCCA
>JADLIA010000062.1 GCA_020848515.1 Rubrivivax sp.
GGTGAAAGCGCGGGCTGACCAGCAGGCGCTCGCCCACGCGGCCGAACGACCAGCGCAGGTTGGCGTGCTGCAGGCTTTCGAGCAGCTGCGTGCACGCCACGAGCAGCACGAACTGCGACGGCGCCACGCCGATCAGGATGGCGACCACGACCATGATGGCGTCGGTCAGCACGCTGTCCAGCAGGTGGTTGCGGTCGTCGCTCCACATCGTCATCTGGCGCTGCGAATGGTGCACGGCGTGCAGCTTCCACCACCAGTCCCACTGGTGCTGGGCGCGGTGCACCCAGTAGCCGATGAAGTCGAACACCAGCAGGTACAGCACGAAGCTGACCAGCGGCCGGTCGGTCACGCCCGGCCAAAGCGCGTCCAGGTGCAGCGTCGGCAGGCCGCGCGCGCGCAGCACGCCGATGGCGTCGGTCAGCCAGCCCTCGACGCTGAAGAACATCGCCAGCTTGAACAGCCCCAGCCGGTGCAGCAGGGTGTAGAGCACGTCGACGCGGATGGCCGCGCGATCGCGCACCGGCTCGGCCGGCCACAGGCGCTGCAGCGGGCCGATCACGGCCAGCAGCACGCCGATCTGCAGCACGCCGATCAGCAGCCAGCCGGCGGCCACGAAGCCGTCTTCCAGCAGGTTGCCCAGGCCCAGGGCGAAGGCGAGCGGCTCGATCAGGGTCTCGAACAGCCCCTGCTGGGCGCTGGCGAACAGGTCGGCGGGCGTCATGCTGCGGGTACCGCCTATGCGCGCTGCTGCGCGATCCAGGGCGCGTACTGCGGGTGCTCGCGCAGCGTGCGGAACACGAAGCCGCGCGCCTTCAGCCCCTCGATCAGCGGCTCCAGCACCGCCGGCGCCCACGGGTCCTGGCGCGACCAGATGCCCAGGTGCGCCAGCAGGATGTCGCCCGGCTGGATGGTCTTGAGCGCACGCTCGAGCAGCAGTCGGTTGGGGTATTTGTCGCTCGGCAGTTCATCGCCCAGAAAGCCGGCCGGCGACCAGCCCACGTGCTCGTAGCCGCAGGCGCGTGCGGCGGCCAGCAGGCGCGGCGAGATCTTGCCGCCCGGCGCGCGAAACAGCGGCAGGGGTTTTCTGCCGCTGTAGTAGGCCAGGCGCTCGCTGGCCTGCTCGATGTTCTGGCAGTACTGCTCGGCGCTCCAGGTGAATTCGCGCCCGGCCAGGGGGCCGGCCGAGGGGCGCACGCGAAAGCGCGGCTCGCGCCCGGGCAGGTCGGCGCGCCAGTACACGTGGTCCCAGGTGTGCGAGGCCAGCTCGTGCCCTTCGGCGGCGCGCGCCTTCCACCACGGACCCCAATGGCGGCTCAGGCTGCCGTCGCCCTCCTGCGTACGTTCGTTGGCGGCAAAGAACGTCACGCGCACCTGCTGACGGCGCAGCACCTCGGCCACCAGCGCCGCCACGCCCATGTGGCCGGTGTCGAAGCTCAGGTACAGCGGGGCGCTGCCAGATGCAGGGCCATTTTGGCCTCTGGCGCTTGTCCAGAGCGCGCCGGCAGCTATCGAAAAAAGAGCATTGCGGCGTTGCACCCGAGGCCTCCGCTCACACCCTTGGGGCATGGTCCAGGGTCCACACGCCGTGCGGCGACTTGCCCACCTTGACCTGGTGCACCAGCTTGCGCTGCGCCACGTCGATCAGGCTCAGCTTGCCGGCCCAGCGCGAGCCGACCATGATCAGCGAACCGTCGGCCGACACGTCCATGCAGTCCGGGCCGGCCGGCGCCGGGAATTCGGCCACCACCGCCAGCCGCGTGGTGTCGATCTGGCTGATGCTGCCCGCCACGCGGTTGCTCACCAGCACGTGGCGGCGGTCGCCCAGCGCGCGAAACGCGTGCGCGCCCTTGCCGGTGGCCACCAGGCCGACGCGCCGCGGCGCCTGGCCGGCGGCCAGCTCGAACACCTCGACCCCGCTGCCGCCGGTCAGGCCCAGCAGCAGGTGCCGCTCGTCGGGCGTGACGAACACGTCGGCCGGCAGCGGCCCGGTGAGCACGCGGTGCATCAGTTGCTGCGACGCCAGGTCGATCGCCACCAGCTCGTGGCTGTCCTGCATGGTGGCCCACACGGTGGTGCTGCGCGCGTCGATCCACAGGTGGCTGGGCGTGCGCCCGGTCGGGATGCGCCGCGCCAGGTGCGGCTGCTGCCCGTCCCAGTGGTAGAGGTCGATGTGGTTGAGCCGGTTGGCCGCCGTCACGAACCAGCGCATGTCGGGCGAAAAGCGCAGGTGGTAGGGGTCGAGGATGTCGCGCAGCGTGCGCTGCACGATGGCCGTGCGCGGGTCGATGAAGGTGAGCGAATCGCTGCCGGCGTTGGCGACGATGACCGACCGCTCGTCCGGCGTCATGTACAGGTGGTGCGGCTCCTTGCCGGTCGGGATGCGCACCAGCTCGACCCAGCGCCGGCCGTCGATCACGCTCACCGTGCCGTCGAGCGAGTTGAGCACCAGCACCGGCGCTGCGGTCGGCGCCGCCAGCGCACCGGGCGCCAGCGCCGCCGCGCCCAGGCCCACTCCGGCGGCCAGCAGCCGGCGACGCGTCGGGGAAGGAATGTCGATCGATGACAAGACGGACCTGTGGAAAAAAAGCGTGGGCGGTGGCGCGCGCGAGTGTAAACCCGCACCCGCCCCATTCACGATGGATTCGACCAATGGTGTCTGGAATGCCGTGCGGGCTGAACTCGTCCAAGCCCTTCGACAGGCTCAGGGTGAACGGTTGAAACTTCAAGCTTCCGAAGCAATAACATGCCAGCCATGCGATCGGTGGACATCGACGGCGTCAGCCTGGAGCTTCAGCACATCGCGCCGCCGGCCGGTGCGGCGCCGGCCCGGGCACCGCTGGTGTTTCTGCACGAGGGCCTGGGCTCGGTGGCGCTGTGGCGCGACTGGCCGGCGCGCCTGTGCGCCGCCACCGGTCGCGCCGGCTGGGTGTATTCGCGTCGCGGCTATGGGCGCTCCAGCCCGGTGCCCGACGTGCGCGGCGCCGGCCGCCTGCCGCCCGACTACCTGCACCGTGAGGCGCTCGACGTGCTGCCGGCCCTGCTGCGAGCGCTGGGCCTGGCGCGCCCGGTGCTGGTGGGCCATTCCGACGGCGCCAGCATCGCCCTGATCCACGCCGCCCACCACCCGGTCACGGCCTGCGTGGCGATGGCGCCGCACGTGATGGTGGAAGCGCTGTGCCTGCGCGCCATCGAGCAGACGCGCCAGCACTTCGAGACCGGCGCCCTGCGCATCCGCCTGCAACGCTTTCATGACGATGTGGATGGCGCCTTCTGGCAGTGGAACGACGCCTGGCTGAACCCGCAATTCCACGGCTTCGACATCCGCGCCGACATCCGCAGCATCGACGCGCCGCTGCTGGCGATCCAGGGCGTGGACGACGGCTACGCCAGCATGGCCCAGCTCGACGACATCGCCACGGCGCTGCCGCACACGCGTCTGCTGAAGCTGCCGGCCTGCGGGCACGCGCCGCACCAGGACCAGCCGGCGGCCGTCCAGCAGGCCATCACCGACCTTCTGGCCGATCTGCCCTGATGCGCGGCGGCGCGTCCAAGCCCATCGATCACGGCTCGTTCGCTGGCAGGCGTCGCCGCGTCAGGGGCGCAGCAAGTCCAGCTCGGAAGGCTCCAGCCAGCGCCACTGCCCCGGCGCCAGCTCGGCCGGCAATGACAGGCCGCCGATGCGCGAGCGGTGCAGCGTTTCGACCCGGTTGCCGACGGCGGCCAGCATGCGCTTGACCTGGTGGTACTTGCCCTCGGTGAGCGTCAGCCGCAGTTGACGTTCGCCGCTCGCCTCGGCCGCCGCCGCCACCACCGGGCGCGGGTCATCGTCCAGCACCACGCCGCTGCGCAGGCGCTCCAGCTGGCGTTCATCCAGGGGGTGCCGGGTGCCCACCTCGTAGACCTTGGGCACATGCCGGCGTGGCGCATTCATGCGGTGGATGAAGGCGCCGTCGTCGCTCAGCAGCAACAGGCCGGTGGTGTCCTGGTCCAGCCTTCCGACCGCCTGCACCCCGGCCACCTTGCCCGCCGTGGGCCGCTGGCGCAGCGGCGCCGGCAGCAGTGTGTAGACGCTGGGCCAGCGCCCGGGGCGGTGCGAGCACTCGAAGCCTGCCGGCTTGTGCAGCATCAGGTAGGCCCTCGGGTGGTAGGTCCAGGCCTGGCCCTGAACCTCGTAGCGCAACGGGCCGGCCGACAGGTCCACCTCGGCCGACGGATCGGTGCACCGCCGCTCGCCCAGGCGCACCAGCCCCTGCTCGACCAGGCCGGCGCAGACCCGGCGCGTGCCGAAGCCCTGGCTGAACAGCAGTTCGCTCAGGCGCATGCATGACTTCCATCAAACTGTGATGAATCGAGAGTTGGCATGACTTATTGCTCAGAAATCCGGGACCCGGGCTGAAATTAGACAAAAAGTACCTTCTTATTCGGGCGGCGCATGGGTAACATCATGCAACGAAATGCCGCGCCATCCGCGCGCCACAGGGGGAACAAGATTTTGAGCGCCATCTCCGGTTCGACCACCTTCTGGGCCATCGTCCTGGCCATGGTGGGTCTGTTCACCGGCTACCTCGGCCTGAGCAGCTTCATGCCGCGCGGCCGCGATGGACAGGCGGGCAAGCCCCGCAGCAAGCTGCGCATGCCGCAGCAGTGGCCGCTGGTCCCCAGACCGCTGGCCAACAGCCGCGAGCGCCTGGTGTGGCACTGGTTGCGCAAGGTCTTCCCCGGGCATCACATCATGGTCAAGCTGCCGGTCACGCGCTTCACCATGCCGCGCCAGACGGGCGAGGCCAGCGAATGGTTCGAGCTGCTCAGCCGCGCCTATTGCAGCTTCACCCTGTGCGACAGCAAGGGCCATGTGATCGGCTGCGTGGACGTGCTGGGGCCCCACGGACTGTCGCGCAGCAACCGCCAGCTCAAGCAGACCCTGCTGGCCCAATGCGGCATCGCCTACTGGGTGATCTCGCCCGATGCGCTGCCCGAGCCGTCGGCGCTGCGGGCCGACTTCCTGGGCGTCAACCCGGCCGACCTCGAAGCCATGCCGGCGAGCAGCTTCGCCGAGCTGGAAGCCGCACGCCACCACCTGCACCAGACGCTGGATCGCAACCGCAGCCAGCGCGCACCGGGCCCGGCGCCCGACCCGACCCCGGCGCACGAGGGCGACGCGCCGTCGGGCTGGGCGCAGGCCGACTCGTTCCTGGGCAGCCTGGACAGCCGCCGCACGCCCCTCGATCGTCATTGACCCCCACAGATCCACACGGTCGCGGCGGTCGAAAGACAGGCATCCGTGCCAGGTGCCCGAGGCGCCA
>JADLIA010000063.1 GCA_020848515.1 Rubrivivax sp.
AACCTGCGCGACGTGTCGGTGGACCGGCGCCCGCGCCTGCTGCAGGTGGAGACCGCGTTTTCGATTCCCGATGGCGAGGTCACCGAGCTGATCGCCGCCGGCCGTGACGTGCTGCGGGCCTCGCCGGCCTTCCAGCGGCTGACGCAGTCGCTGAACGCCCGCATCGAGGCCGCAGATGCCGTGCCGGCCGGCCCGGCGGCCGAGCGCGTCGACTGACGCGCTGTGCGGTTATTTGCTCAGCATGCGCATCGCGTCCTCGAGGCCCTTCAGGGTCAGCGGAAACATGCGCTGGCCCATCAGTTGCTGGATGATGGCGATGCTCTGACGGTACTGCCACACGCCCTGCGGCTCGGGGTTGATCCAGACGAACTTCGGGAAGGCGTGCGTCAGACGCTGCAGCCATTCGGCGCCGGGCTCCTCGTTGTTGTATTCGACGCTGCCGCCCGGCTGCAGGATCTCGTAGGGGCTCATCGTCGCGTCGCCGACGAAGATCAGCTTGTAGTCCTTGTTGTACTTGCGGATGATGTCCCAGGTCGGGAACTTCTCGGCAAAGCGGCGCCGGTTGTTCTTCCACATGAAGTCGTAGACGCAGTTGTGGAAGTAATAGAACTCCAGGTGCTTCATCTCGGCCTTGACGGCGGAAAACAGCTCTTCCACGCGCTGGATGTGCTCGTCCATGGTGCCGCCCACGTCCATCAGCAGCAGCACCTTCACGGCATTGTGGCGCTCGGGCACCATGCGGATGTCCAGCCAGCCGGCGTTGGCGGCGGTGCTCTTGATGGTGTCGGGCAGGTCCAGTTCCAGCTCGCTGCCGGTGCGGGCGAACCGGCGCAGGCGGCGCAAGGCGACCTTGATGTTGCGCGTGCCCAGTTCCTGCTGGTCGTCGTAGTCGCGGTAGGCGCGCTGGTCCCACACCTTGACGGCGCTCCTGTTGCCGCCCTTGCCGCCGATGCGCACGCCCTGCGGGTTGTAGCCGCCGTGGCCGAAGGGGCTGGTGCCGCCGGTGCCGATCCACTTGTTGCCACCTTCGTGGCGGCCCTTCTGCTCTTCCAGGCGCTTTCTCAAAGTCTCCATCAACTCGTCCCAGCCCATTTTCTCGATGGCGGCCTTCTGCTCGGGCGTGAGCTCGCGCTCCAGCATCTTGCGCAGCCAGTCGGCCGGGATCTCCTTGCTGAAGTCGGTCAGCATCTCGACGCCCTTGAAGTAGGCGGCGAAGGCGCGGTCGAACTTGTCGAAATGCTTCTCGTCCTTGACCAGCGCGGTGCGCGCCAGGTAGTAGAAGTCGTCCATCGTGCAGGCGTCGGGCTGCCGGGGGCCGACCACGTTGGCCTGCAGCGCTTCGAGCAGGGTGAGGAACTCCTTGACCGACACCGGCAGCTTGGCGGCGCGCAGGGCGTAGAAGAAATCGATCAGCATGAAAAAGGCCTCCAGCGCTTACCGGGCTTGCGCCCGAAGCTCCAATAAGTAGAGCAACTGGGCGCGCGCTTCGGGCCATTCGCCGCTGCGCATGCTGTACATCACGGTGTCGCGGATGGTGCCGTCGCGGCGCAGCGCGTGGCCGCGGATTACGCCGTCCTTCCTGGCGCCCAGGCGTTCGATGGCGCGCTGGCTGGCGTGGTTGAAGTTGTCGGTGCGCCAGCCCACCACATGGCAGCCCAGGGTGTCGAAGGCGTGGCCCATCAGCAGCAGCTTGGCGGCGGTGTTGACGTGCGTGCGCTGCACGCTCCTGGCGTACCAGGTGTAGCCGATCTCGACCCGGCGCACGGCCGGCAGGATGTCGTGGTAGCTGCTGCTGCCAAGCACGCGGCCGCTGGCGTCGTCGAGCACGGCAAAGGCAAGGCGCGATCCGGCTTCGCGCATCTGCAGCGCGGTTTCGATGTAGGCGCGGGTTTCCTGGGGCTCGGGCACCGAGGTGACGCGGATGCGCCACAGCGCCCCGTCGGCGGCCGCCGCGGCCAGGCCGGCCTCGTGCGTCAGCGCCAGCGGCTCCAGGCGCAGGCCGTGGCCGCGCAGCGTGACGGGTTCGACGAAGGCCATGGCTCAGCGCTCCTTGCGCTCGGCCTGGCGCGCGCGGCGCCAGCGGCGCGCCGCACCCAGCCCCAGGCCACCGCCCAGGCCGACGGCGGCGATCGCCAGCACGCTGGCGCTGTCGTAGCCTTCGGAGAAGACGTCGAAACCCAGCAGCCGCGCCAGCCAGAAGCCGGCCAGCGCGCCACCGACGAAGCCGACCGCGTCGGACAGACCCTCGACCAGCAGCGGATGCATGGCGCCGGCTCCCGGGGGTTCAGCGGTGACGCTGGTTCATGAACACCAGCTTCTCGAACAGGGTTACGTCCTGCTCGTTCTTGAGCAGCGCGCCCACCAGCGGCGGCACGGCGACCTTGTCGTCCTGGCTTTGCAGCGCCTCGGCCGGGATGTCCTCGGCCACCAGCAGCTTGAGCCAGTCGAGCAGCTCGCTGGTGGAGGGCTTTTTCTTCAGGCCCGGCAGACCGCGCACGTCGAAGAACACCTTCATGGCGGCGGCCAGCAGTTCCTTCTTGAGGTCGGGGAAGTGCACGTCCACGATCTGCCGCATGGTGTCGGCGTCGGGGAACTTGATGTAGTGGAAGAAGCACCGGCGCAGGAAGGCGTCGGGCAGCTCCTTTTCGTTGTTGGAGGTGATGAACACCACCGGGCGATGCCTGGCGCGGATGGTTTCGCGCGTCTCGTAGCAGTGGAACTCCATGCGGTCGAGCTCGCGCAGCAGGTCGTTGGGAAATTCGATGTCGGCCTTGTCGATCTCGTCGATCAGCAGGGCCACCGGCTCGTCGGCGGTGAAGGCCTGCCACAGCACGCCCTTGACGATGTAGTTGTGGATGTCCTTGACGCGGTCGTCGCCCAGCTGGCTGTCGCGCAGGCGGCTGACGGCGTCGTACTCGTACAGGCCCTGCTGCGCCTTGGTGGTGCTCTTGATGTGCCACTGCAGCAGCGGCAGGCCCAGCGCCTGCGCCACCTCTTCGGCCAGCATGGTCTTGCCGGTGCCGGGCTCGCCCTTGACCAGCAGCGGGCGCTTGAGCGTGATGGAGGCGTTGACGGCCAGCATCAGGTCTTGCGTGGCGACGTAGGAGTCGGTGCCTTGGAATTTCATGTCGGACAGCGGTGTGGATAGCGGGGAAACCCAGGGGTCGAAAGCGCAAGCGTGATGATTACAATCCGCCTCTGATCTGGATCAAACAACATGGATTGTGCGCGCAAAATGAAACTCAGCCTGTCTCCGATGTTCGCTGCACTCGGCACCGCCCTGGCGATGACGCTGCCGGTGCAGGCGCAGGTCCAGGGCAACGCCACCGCCGGTGAGGGCAAGGTCGCCATGTGCATCGGCTGCCACGGCATCGCGGGCTACAAGTCGAGCTTCCCCGAGGTCTATCGCGTGCCCAAGATCGCCGGCCAGAGCGCCAAGTACATCGGCACCGTGCTGGAAGAATACCGCAAGGGCACGCGCAAGCACCCCAGCATGCGCGGCATCGCCGGCTCCATGAGCGATCAGGACATCGCCGACGTGGCGGCCTACTACGAGGCGCTGGGCAAGGTCGAAGGCGCCACCGAGCTGCCCGCGCCGCGCGAACCGAGCGCGCAGGTGGCCCAGCTGCTGCAAAAGGGCGCCTGCGTGTCCTGCCATGGCGACAACTATTCCAAGCCGATCGATCCCAGCTACCCCAAGATCGCCGGCCAGTACCCCGACTACCTGTACGCCGCGCTGCGCGCCTACCGCGACGACAGCCACGCCACCTGGGGCCGTGGCAACCCGGTGATGGCCGGCATGGCCAAGCAGTTCTCCGACCCCGAGCTCAAGGCCATGGCGCGCTACATCGGCAGCCTGCCGGGTGAAGTGCGCACCGTGCCGCAGTCGCGCTTTCGCTGAGCGCGCCAGCGCCGCCCATCCAGACAGGCCCGCCGCGTGCGGGCCTTTTCATCATTTGTGCCTCCAGTGCACGCCCAGCAAGCGCCACAAGCTATCAAAACAGGAGTGATTGGATGGGGCCCGGGCACGCTCGTTGACCGCCAACGCTCTGCGACCTGCCAGAAGATGACAAGCGGTCAACCGCCGTTTCCAGGTTTCATCACCCGCGGGTCATGGGTCATGCCGGCGCTGCGGGTGTCGTTGGTCGCATGGTTCGAACGCGAAGCCGCCTGAAGACGGCCGTCCGGGGTCAGGCGCCGTCGCGGGTTGCGCGGCGCTGCACACAGGCCACGTAGCCGTCGCCGTCCGGGGCGGCGCGGCGGCTCTGCGCATCGGCCAGCATCTGACCCAGGCATTCCATCACCTCGTGGTGCGCGGCGTGCAGGTCGCCGCGGCGGTGCGCCAGCAGCTCCACCGCCTGACGGATGCCGCGCGGCTGATCGATGCTGCACTGCTCGCTGATCGACAGGTGCATCGACAGGTGCAGAAACGGGTTGCCGCCCACCGCGCCGTCACCGTAGTGGCGCGCCACGGCCGCTTCGGCGTCGGCGAAATCGGCGTGCCACTCGGGGTGCTCGGCGATCCAGCCGGCGGCCAGCTGCTCGATGGCGTCCATGGGCTGGGCGCCGCGGGCCTTGGCCCAGGCGTGGCAGAAGAAGCGGCGGACGTCGGCTTGGCTGGGGGCAAACATGCGGCATTGTCGCCGCAGGCTTACGCCAGGCTCTGGCCACCGCCGAACAGCCGTGCCGACAGCGCGCGCTCGCGCTCGATGATGGTGTCCAGAAACGCCTGCGCGCTGCGCATGCTGCGAAAGGCGGTGAAGCCGCGCTCGAGAAACGACTGCAGCTCGCCCAGCCCGGCCAGTTGCGCCGGGCCGCGCATCATCTTCAGCAGCGCCGCCAGGCCGGGCTTGTGTGCCAGCCGGTCCAGCGTCTGGCCGGTGCCCAGGATCAGCGCGATCTGGTGCTGGCGGCCGGGCGCATCGTCCACGGTGCGGTAGGCGGCGGCGTAGTCGGCGTCGTCGAGGCTGGTGTCCAGCCGCTCGCCCAGGGCATGGACCATGGCGGCGTCGAAGCGTTCGGACAGCGCGTCCAGCTCGGCCGCCTGCAGCAGCGCGTGCAGGCCCGCGGTCGGCAGGGTGCTGGTGATGAGCGGCAGCACGCGCTCGATCTCGGCGTCGCGCGGCCCCAGGTCCTTCGGGCTGTACAGGTCGGTCAGAAAGAAAGCCGCGGCGCGCCCGTAGCGCGGGCTGTCCAGCAGGTCGGCGTGGGTGCGCGCCAGCCGTGCGGCCTGAAAGGCGCGCAGGGCCTGCCGGCGGGCGGCGCGCCGTGGCTCGGCAGCGGCACGCTGGCGCTGATGGCGCGCCTCGGTCAACCAGTGGGTCAGCGCGTGGGTGCAGGCCTGCCGCTCGCTGACCGTGTCGGTGGTCTCGCTCATGCAGGCATTATCCGAAGCCGCCGCGCCCGGGTTTAGAAGCGGTCGCCTAGTTGCAGTGTTTCGCGCCGTCAGGTACTTACAGCGAGTCGCCAAGGGGCCAGCTGCGCGGCGCGTGGCCGCAGGCATGGTGGATCAATGTTTCAGTGGACTAGACTGAAAGGCTGGTACATCAAGAAGGGAGATCCTGCGCATGCTGTCGGCGCTGTTGCTGTGGGGAATGGCGGTCGAGCTGCTGGTCTGGGGCGCCATCGGGCGCGCGGGGCTGGGCTGGTCGTGGGGCGCCACGCTGGCGCTGGCGCTGGGCGCGCTGCTGCTGGGGCGGGCGCTGCTGCTGGCCGTCACCTGGCTGGTGGCCTGGCGCCATCGCTCGGCGGCGCCGCCGCTGTCGGCGGGCGCCTGGCTGGTCATGCTGTGGCGCGAATACTGGGCCTTCGTGGGCGGGTTCGTGCTGTTTCAGCCCTGGGCGCGCCTGGCCATGCCGGCCGATCGGCTGCGCCCGTCCGCCCAGCCCATCCTGCTGGTGCACGGCTACGGCTGCAACCGCGCCATCTGGTGGTGGCTGCGGCCGCGCCTGGAGGCCGCCGGTCACGTGGTGGCCACGCTCAGCCTGGAGCCGCCCTGGGGCGACATCGACGGCTTTGCCGAGCAGTTGCAGCAGCGCATCGAGGCCGTGTGCGCCGCCACCGGTGCGCCGCGCCTGACCCTGGTGGCGCACAGCATGGGCGGGCTGGTGTCGCGCGCCTGCCTGGCGCGCCACGGTGCTGCGCGGGTGGCCGCTCTGATCAGCATCGCCAGCCCGCACGGCGGCAGCCGCCTGGCGCACCTGGGCCTGGGCCGCTGCGCCCGGCAGATGCAGCCCGGCTCGCACTGGCTGGCGCGGCTGGCGCAGCAGCGCGTGAACGTGCCCTTCGTGTCGATCCGCACGCCGCAGGACAACTTCGTCATGCCGCAGCAGCTGCAGCGCCACGCCGACGCGCGCGACGAGCCGCTGCCCGGCGTGGGGCACATGGCGGCGCTGTGCGACGAGCGCACCTTGCGGCTGGTGCTGGCGCACACGAAACTATGAAAACAATAGCTGCCGGCGCTTGCTAGGCAAGCGCCGGAGCCCGAAAAAGCCTTGAATACCAGGCGCCGGTGCGTGTGTCGGCGTCAGAAGTGGATGCCGCGCATCCAGTTCTGCAGGGCCAGCTGATCGCGCGTCGGCTCGGTCTTTTCGCCGCTCGCGGCGGCCTGGGACTCGCCGAACATGCGAAACGAGGTGTTCATCACCGCTTGCGCCACGCGCGGCATCAGCGCGTGCAGCACCTCGCCGGTGATGCCCAGGCGGGTCGCCATGCGGGTGGGCCGGTGCACGATGGCTTCGCACACCATGTCGGCCGCCTCTTCCGGCGTCAGGGTGGGCGCCTGGTCGTACAGCGCGGTGGGCGCGATCATCGGCGTCTTGACCAGCGGCATGTTGATGGTGGTGAAGTGGATGCCGCGGTCGGCGAATTCCGAGGCCGCGCAGCGCGTCCAGGCGTCCAGCGCCGCCTTCGACGCCACGTAGGCGGAAAAGCGCGGCGCGTTGGTCAGCACGCCGATGGAGGAGATGTTGATGATGTGGCCGGTGCGTCGCTCGGCCATCGCCGGCAGCAAATTCAGGTTCAGCCGCAGCGCACCGAAGTAGTTGAGCTGCATGGTGCGCTCGAAGTCGTGAAAGCGCTCGTAGGAGTTTTCGATGGCGCGGCGGATCGAACGGCCGGCGTTGTTGATCAGGATCGCCACCGGCCCGTGGTCGTGCAGGATCTGCTGCGCCACCGCGTCCACCTGCGCCAGGTCGGCCAGATCGGCTTCGTAGGTGTGCAGCTTCAGGCCCAGCGCCTCGAACTCGCTGGCGGCGGCGTCCAGCGCGGGTTTGCCGCGCGCCATGGTGACCACGATGGCGCCGGCTTCGGCCAGCCGCAGCGCCACCGCCTTGCCGATGCCCGAGGAGGCGCCGGTGACCACCACCACCTGACCCTTGACGCGCCCGCCCAGGCTGCGGTCGATGAACAGGTCGGGGTCGAGGCAGCGCTCCCAGTAGTCCCACAGGCGCCAGGCGTAGTCTTCCAGCGGCGGCACGGCGATGCGCGTGCCCTTGAGGACGCGCTCGGTCTCGCGGCTGTCGAAGCGCGTCGGGTAGTTGACGAAGCTCAGGATGTCGTCGGGCAGGCCCAGCTCCTTCATCAGCACGTCGCGCACGCGCCGCACCGGCGTCAGCGCCAGCAGCGCCTTGCGCATGTATTTGGGGATGAAGCCCAGCAGGGCGGCGTTGACGCGCACCGACATCTGCGGCGCATGACCGGCGCGGGCGAAGATGTTGAGCACGTCGCCCACGCGGCGCGGGCGCGGATCGACCAGGTGGAAGCAGCGCCCGTCCTCGCCCTTCAGGTGCGCGATGTGGTCCACCGCGTCCACCACGTAATCCACCGGCACCAGGTTGATGCGCCCGCCCTCGATGCCGATGGCCGGCATCCAGGCTGGCAGCAGGCGGCGCAGCTTCTGGATCAGCTTGAAGAAGTAGTACGGGCCGTCGATCTTGTCCATTTCGCCGGTGCGCGAATCGCCCACCACGATGGCCGGTCGGTACACGCGCCAGGGAATGCGGCATTCGTTGCGCACGATGCCTTCCGAATCGTGCTTGGTGCGGAAGTAGGGGTGATCCAGCCCCTCGGCCTGCTCGAACATGTCTTCGCGGAACACGCCCTCGTACAGGCCGGCGGCGGCGATCGAGCTGAACAGGTGGAAATGCTTGGCGCCGATGGCCTCGGCAAAGCGCACCGCCTGACGCGTGCCCTCCACGTTGACCTGGAGCTGTCGTTCGGCGTCGGCGCTCAGGTCGTAGACGGCCGCCACGTGAAAGAAATGTGTGGTCTTCTTGCCCAGCTTGCGCCGGTCGGCCGCCGACACGCCCAGCATGTCCTGCGTCAGGTCGCCCACCACCGGGGTGGCCCGGGTGTCGTCGCAGCCCCAGAAGTCGTACAGCGCCTGCAGGCGCTCGGGGTCGCGCTGGCGCACCAGAAAGAAGATGCGCGCGCCTTCGCGCTCCAGCAATCTGGCCACCAGCCGCTTGCCGATGAAACCGGTGGCCCCGGTGATGAAGTACTGCATGTCTGCCTCCTGCGTGGTTCTGATGCTCAGGGCGGCAATTCTAGAAGTGCCGGCGGCGTCGGCAGCGCGCCACAGGCGCGGTCACGAATAGTGTGTTTGCTCTAATGGCCTGGCCTAGACTTCATCTCAGCGGGTTGGAAGAGGTCAATCCGCAGTCCACCACCACAAGGAAGGAGGCCACCATGGCCAGCAAACTCAAGACCATCTCCGACAACAACCAGCTCGCCGCCACCATCAAGGAATCGACCCAGCAGATCTGGCTGGCCGGCCTGGGCGCCTTTGCCAAGGCCCAGGAAGAGGGCGGCAAGATGTTCGACGCCCTCGTCAAGGAAGGCGAGATGATGCAGAAGAAGACGCGCGAAGTGGCCGACGCCCGCATCGCCGCCGTCGCCGGCCGTGCCGCCGACACCTGGGACCGCCTGGAGCAGGTGTTCGAAGACCGCGTGGCGCGCGCCCTGGGCAGCCTGGGTGTGCCGAGCAAGAAGGAAGTCGATGTGCTGTCCAAGCGCATCGCCGAGCTGACCGCTGCCGTGCAGGAACTGGCGCAGAACAAGGGCAAGGCCGCGCCGCGCCTGCCGGCCGCCAAGCCGGCCGTGGCCAAGCCGGCGCCGGCCAAGAAGGCTGCGCCCGCCAGGAAGGCCGCGCGCAAGAGCGCCTGAGTGCCGCACGGGCGCGCCCGGGCCGGATGGCCCAGGGCGTGTCCAGCGGTCGGCCTGCCAGGCGGCGGGCCTGAGACGGTGGCGCCACCGAAGGCACGGGGCGCCACCGATGGCTTGGGCATGGGGGAAAACCCACGGCCTCAGAGTTGGGGGTAGGTGCTTTGTCCAAAATCGGATTGGCTCTGGCCGGCGGTGGTCCGCTCGGCGGCATTTATGAAGTCGGCGCCTGCGTGGCGCTGGAAGAAGCCATCGACGGACTGAGCCTGGTGGATGCCGACGTCTACGTCGGCGTCAGCGCCGGCAGCTTCGTGGCGGCTTCGCTGGCCAACGGCTTCGAGCCGCGCCGGCTGGCGCGCATGCTGCTGGGCAGCGACGGCAGCCAGGCGTTCGACCCCAGCCTGCTGCTGCGCCCGGCGCTGCGCGAGTACCTGAACCGGGCCCGCGCCATTCCGCGGCTGGCGCTGCAGGCGGCGCGCGAGTACCTGGGCAACCCGTGGCGGCATGGGCTGTTCGAATCGTTCCAGCGCCTGTCGCGCGCCATCCCCACCGGCCTGTTCGACGGTGCCGGCGTGGATGCGGTGCTGCGCCGTCAGTTCTCCGAGGTTGGCCGCAGCAACGACTTCCGCCGCCTGAAGGCGCGCCTGTACGTGGTGGCGACCGACCTGGATTCCGGTCAGGCGGTGGCCTTTGGCGGGCCCGGGCGCGACGACGTGCCGATCTCCACCGCCGTGCAGGCCAGCGCCGCCCTGCCGGGGCTGTTTCCGCCGGTCGAGATCCAGGGCCGGCACTATGTGGACGGCGCGCTGATCAAGACCCTGCATGCCTCGGTGGCGCTGCGCGACGGCGTCGATCTGCTGCTGTGCGTCAACCCGCTGGTGCCGTTCGACGCCCAGCTGGCCGAGCAGCACGGCGCCGGCCACCGACAGCTCAGCGAAGGCGGCCTGCCGGTGGTGCTGGCACAGACCTTTCGCGCCATCATCCGCTCGCGCATGCGCGTGGGCATGGACCGCTACCAGCACCAGTTCAAGCACGCCGACGTGCTGCTGTTCGAGCCGGCGCAGGACGACGAGGCGATGTTCTTCGCCAACCTGTTCAGCTACCGCGACCGCGCCCGGCTGTGCGAACACGCCTACCAGCGCACGCGCGAGCACCTGTACCAGCGCCGCGACGAGCTGGCGCCGGTGCTGGCGCGCCATGGGCTGCAGCTCAACCTGGAGGTGCTGCGCGACCGCACACGCACCCTGCTGGGGGCGGAGCCGGCGGCCACCGCCACGCAGGGCCTGGCGCGCACGCTCGACCAGCTGCAGCACTGGATCGACGCGCGCCGCGCGGCCTGAGCTGAGCACGCGGGGTGGCCGGGCCGCCGCCGCGTCGTGGTGAAATGGCGGCATGAACAAGCCCAAGCGTCGCACGCCCGAGCGGATCCTGGAGACCGCGCTGCGCCTGTTCAACGAGTTCGGCGAGCCCAACGTCACCACCACGGTGATCGCCGACGAGATGAACATCAGTCCCGGCAACCTGTACTACCACTACCGCAACAAGGACGAGATCGTCAATGCGCTGTTCGCGCGCTACGAGCGCGAGATCAGCGAGCTGCTGACGCTGCGCGACACCGCGCCGCGCGAGGTGGAGGACGTGTGGTTCTTCCTGCACCTGCTGTTCGAGACCATCTCGACCTACCGCTTCATCTACCGCGACATCAACGACCTGCTGACGCGCAACCGCCTGGTCGAAACCCATTTCCAGCGCATCCTGGCGCACAAGCAGCAGACCGCCGTGGCCCTGTGCCATGGCCTGGCAGCGGCCGGCGCGCTGGACGCCACGCCGGACGAGATCGCCGCGCTGGCGGTCAACATCACGCTGGTCACCACCTTCTGGCTGTCGTTCGAGCACGCGCGCCATCCGCGCCGCCCGCCCGACATCGGCCGTGGGGCGCACCAGGTGCTGTCGCTGACGGCGCCCTGGCTGCGCGAGCCGGCGCGCCGGTTGCTGGAGAAACTGTCACTGTCCTACGTCCATTCCACTTCACGAGGAGACGCGCGATGAGCAAGACCGCCTGGAAAGCCTTTCCCCATCCCGACCCGGCCTACACCTACGCCGGCACCGCGCTGAAGAAGCACTGGGCGCGCCTGCACCAGGGCGACGTCGAACCGTGGCCGACCGACAGCGCCGCGCAGGCGGCCTGGCGCGCCTACCACGCCGGTGAGTTCGCGCAGGCGGTGGAGCTGGGGCTGAAGGCCGGCAACGCCAGCGGCACCAACGCCGCCAACAAGGCGGCCATGATCCATGCCGCCTCGGTCGAGGACGACCAGGCGCGCAAGCTGGCGCTGCTGCAGGAGGTGGCGCGCCGCTGCGAGGCGCTGCAGACCAGCCAGCCGGGCAACGTCAATGCCTGGTACTACCACGGCTACGCACTGGGGCGCTACAGCCAGGGCATCTCGGTGGCCAAGGCGCTGGCCGAGGGACTGGGCAGCAAGGTGCGCGAGAGCCTGCAGAAGGCCATCGACCTGGAGCCGCGCCACGCCGATGCCCACATCGCGCTGGGCACCTGGCATGCCGAGATCATCAACAAGGTCGGTGCGGTGGTCGGTGGGCTGACCTATGGCGCCAAGAAGGACGCGGCGGAAAAGCACTTCAAGACCGCGCTGGCGCTCAACCCCGAGTCGCCGATCGCCATGACCGAATACGCCAACGGCCTGGCCATGATGTTCGGCAAGTCGCGCCTGAAGGAAGCCGAGCAGCTCTACGCCCGCGCCGCGCAGTGCCCGCCGGCCGACGCCATGGAGCGGCTGGACGTGGAGGTGGCGCGCGCCGAGGTGGGTGGCTGACGTCGGTCACCCTCTCCTGGATGATTTTTGGTCAGATCGGCCTCAAAGCCTCTGTCAGTAAGCGCCGCAAGCTATCAAAAAAGTAGCAAACGGGGTCACTACGCGGACCAGTAGAAGGCGTTGTGCGCCTCCACCAGCTCGGGGTCGTGCAGGCACTCGGGCGGCTCCAGCAGCACCAGCATCAGCAGCTTGTCGAATTCTTCGGCAAAGCGGCTGACGATGCGCTCGGGGTCGGGCACCAGCCGGCGGTCGGTGATGAGGCCGAACTGCACCTGGTTGGCGTACGACAGGATCGACACACCCATGCCGATGTTGCCCGACTGCGGCACCCAGAAGAACGGCTGGCGCAGCCGCGCGCCGGCAAAGTACAGCGGCTGCTGGGCCCCGGGTACGTTGGTCATCACCGCCGTGGCCTTGTTGGCCAGAAAGTCCAGCAGCTGTTCCTGCACCAGCTTGGGGCCCATGCCGGCGGCGCCCAGCAGCGTCAGCGTCAGCGCCGGCTGGTAGGACTGCTTCATGGCCTGCATGCGCCGGCGCGTTTCGTACAGGCGCGCCAGCGGGTTGGCGACGCCGACCGGCAGCTCCAGCGTCACCATGCCGAAGCGGTTGCCCAGCTTGCCGGCGTCTGCGGCCTGGCGCAGATTGACCGGCACCAGGGCGCGCAGCTCCACGCCCTCGGTGGCGTCACCGCAGTCGGTCAGGTAGGCGCCCAGCGCGCCGGCCACGGCCGACAGCAGCAGGTCGTTGACCGAGCAGCCCAGCACCTTGCCGACGGCCTTGATCTCGCGCAGGTCGATCGGCTCCGACCAGGCCACGCGCTTGACCAGCCCGGGCGTGCCCTTGAAGCGCGTGGTCGAATCGTTGGGCATGACCAGCAGCTTGGCGGCCTCGGCCGTCATGCCGCTGCCCAGGCGCGCGTAGTCCAGCGCCTGCCAGGGGTTGCGCAGCCAGTCCTGCGACATCGCCCACAGCGAGGTGGACGCCCGCACCGACGCCTGCACGGCGCGCGAAATCGGGTGCCAGACCATGCCCCACAGCGCGTCGTCGTGGCTGTGGTGTGGCGGCGTGGCGGCCGCCGCCGGCAGCGGCGCGGGGGCGTCGTCGGCCATTTCCATGATCACCGCCACCAGCGCGATGCCGTCGGCGATGCAGTGGTGAAAGCGCGTCACCAGCGCCTGCCCGCCCATGTGGGTGTCGACCACGTGGATCTGCCACAGCGGGCGCGCCGGCGGCAGCGGCGTGCTGGCCAGGTCGGCGACGAAGCGCTCGAGTTCGGCCTTGTCGCCCTTGCCCGGCAGCGCCGCGCGGCGCAGGTGGTTGTCGAGGTCGAACTCGGGGTCGTCCACCCAGGACCAGCCGGTGGCGTCCTCGCGCGCGAACTGGCGAAAGCGCGCGTGCGACAGCAGGCGCTGCTCGATGCGCTGGCGCAGGCGGGCGAAGTCCAGCTTGCCGTCGAACAGCATCACGCCCAGGATCTGCATCAGGTTGTTGGGCCGGTCCATCCGCAGCCAGGCGGTATCGACGGGCGACATCTTTTCTTGGGCGGTCATGGTGATTGGCAAGGGCAGGGTGGTGGGTTCAGGCGCTGCGCGGGGCAAACCGCTGGTCGAAGTAATCGTGAATCTCGCGCTCGAAGCTGGCTTTGAACGGCAGAAACAGCAGCCCCAGCCGGACCTGCACCGTCACCTGTCGGCGCTCCAGCGTGAGCTGGCCGCTGATGCCCGCGCGCTGAAACGACAGCGTGCCGTCGTCGTCCCAGGCGTACTGCAGGCCGTATTCGGCCTGCAGGTCGGCGGCCACCGCCTCGGCGGCCAGGCGGGCCTTCTTGGGGCTCAGCCCATGGGCGCGGGTGATGCTGATCTGGCTCATGCGCAAAGTGTAAAGTGCGCGGGGCGGCGGCGGCCATGGGTGCGCCGTCCTGGCACCAGGCATTGGAGCGAACCCCTTCATGATCGACAAGATTGCGGCTTCCGTGGCCGAGGCCCTGGCCGATGTGCGCGACGGCGCCACGGTGCTGATCGGCGGCTTTGGCACCGCCGGCATTCCGGGCGAGCTGATCGACGGCCTGATCGCGCAGGGCGCGCGCGAGCTGACGGTCGTCAACAACAACGCCGGCAACGGCGACCGCGGCCTGGCCGCGCTGCTGGCCGCCGGGCGCGTGCGCAAGATCATCTGCAGCTTTCCGCGCCAGGCCGACAGCCAGGTGTTCGACGGCCTGTACCGCGCCGGCCGCATCGAGCTGGAGCTGGTGCCGCAGGGCAACCTGGCCGAGCGCCTGCGTGCCGCCGGGGCCGGCATCGGCGCCTTCTTCACGCCCACCGGCTTCGGCACCGAGCTGGCCAAGAATCCCGATGGCAGCCCCAAGGAAACGCGCCGCATCAATGGCCGCGACCACGTGCTCGAATACCCGATCCATGGCGACGTGGCGCTTATCCGCGCCGAGCGCGGCGACCGCTGGGGCAACCTGAGCTACCGCATGGCGGCGCGCAACTTCGGCCCGGTGATGGCGATGGCCGCGCGCTGCACCGTAGCCAGCGTGCACGAGGTGGTGGCGCTGGGCCAGCTCGACCCCGAGGCCATCGTCACGCCCGGCATCTTCGTGCACCGGGTGGTGCGCGTGCCGCGCGTGGCGACCGCTGCCGGCGGCTTGCGGTCTGCGGCCTGATCGGGCGCCAGCGCAAGGAGGGTAAGCGTGAGCAGCTATCAGAAGCGAAGCAAGGACGAGCTGGCGCGGCGCGTCGCGCAGGACATTCCCGACGGCGCCTACGTCAACCTGGGCATCGGCCAGCCGACGGCGGTGGCCAACCACATTCCGCCCGGGCGCGAAATCATCCTGCACAGCGAGAACGGCATTCTGGGCATGGGCCCGGCGCCGGCCGCCGGGCAGGAGGACTACGACCTCATCAACGCCGGCAAGCAGCCGGTCACCCTGCGGCCGGGCGGCGCCTTCTTCCACCACGCCGACAGCTTTGCCATGATGCGCGGCGGCCATCTGGACGTGTGCGTGCTGGGCGCCTTTCAGGTGTCGGTGACGGGCGACCTGGCCAACTGGAGCACCGGCGAGGCCGGTGCCATTCCGGCCGTCGGCGGCGCCATGGACCTGGCGGTGGGCGCGCGCCAGACCTGGGTCATGATGGACCTGCTGACGCGGGCCGGCGAAAGCAAGATCGTGGCCCGCTGCAGCTACCCGCTGACCGCCATCGGCTGCGTGCGGCGCATCTACACCGACCTGGCCACCTTCGCCTGCTCGCCGCAGGGCCTGCGGCTGATCGATCGCGTCGAGGGGCTGTCGCTCGACGAACTGCGGCGCCTGGTGGGCCAGCCGTTTGCCGCCTGATGCCGCGCCACGCGCGGTGCGGATTTTCCCGTCACTGTTTTCCAAGGAGACTGCCATGACCCAAGCCTTCATCGTCGACGCCATCCGCACCCCCTTCGGTCGCTACGGCGGCGCGCTGTCCGGCGTGCGCACCGACGACCTGGGCGCCATCCCGATCCGGGCCCTGATGGCGCGCCACCCGCGCGTCGACTGGCAGGCCGTGGGCGACGTGCTGTACGGCTGCGCCAACCAGGCCGGCGAGGACAACCGCAACGTGGCGCGCATGTCGGGCCTGCTGGCGGGCCTGCCGATCGAGGTGCCGGGCGCCACCATCAACCGCCTGTGCGGCTCCGGGCTGGACGCGGTCGGCACGGCGGCGCGCGCCATCCGCGCCGGCGAAGCGCGCCTGATGATCGCCGGCGGGGTGGAGAGCATGAGCCGCGCGCCCTTTGTCATGCCCAAGGCCGAAAGCGCATTCTCGCGCGCCAACGCGGTGTACGACACCACCATCGGCTGGCGCTTCGTCAACCGGCTGATGAAGGCGCAGTATGGCGTCGACTCGATGCCCGAGACGGCCGAGAACGTGGCGGTGGACTACCGCATCGAGCGCGAGGCGCAGGACCGCATGGCCCTGGCCAGCCAGATGAAGGCCGTGGCGGCGCAGCAGGCGGGCCACCTGGCGCGCGAGATCACGCCGGTGTCGATCGCGCAGAAGAAGGGCGATCCGATCGTGGTCGAGCACGACGAACACCCGCGCGCCACCAGCCTCGACAAACTGGCCGCGCTCAAGGGCGTGGTGCGGCCCGACGGCACGGTGACCGCCGGCAACGCCAGCGGCGTCAACGACGGCGCCTGCGCCCTGCTGCTGGCCGACGAGGCCACGGCCAGCCAGTACGGCCTGACGCCGCGCGCGCGCGTGGTCGGCATGGCGGTGGCCGGTGTGGCGCCGCGCGTCATGGGCATCGGCCCGGCGCCGGCCACCGAGAAGGTGCTGCAGCTCACCGGCCTGAAGCTGGCGCAGATCGACGTCATCGAACTCAACGAAGCCTTTGCCGCCCAGGGCCTGGCGGTGCTGCGCCTGCTCGGCCTGGCCGACGACGACGAGCGTGTCAACGCCTGGGGCGGCGCCATCGCCCTGGGTCACCCGCTGGGTGCCAGCGGCGCGCGCCTGGCCACCACCGCCATCAACCGCCTGCACACCACCGGCGGGCGCTACGCGCTGTGCACCATGTGCATCGGCGTCGGGCAGGGCATCGCCCTGGTGCTGGAGAGGGTCTGAAAATTGCTATTCAAATAATAGCTGTCGGCGCTTTTCTAGCAAGCGCTGGAGGCCTTTTTGCCTCCAAACGCCGCGGCTGCCCCATCGCCTGGCGCGCCGTCGCCGGACCGATGCCGCCGGTCTCATCCCGGTGCAGCGCCGTCACGCGCCCTGCGCAAGGCGCCGGCGCTTCAGACCCGCCAGCCCGGCAGCGACCAGCCGCGCCACACCGACACCAGCCGCATGCCGGCGGTGAACAGCACGGTAACGGTCAGCACCAGCCAGGGTGGCAGACCGGCCGCCAGCAGACCCACATGCAGCCAGCCGCCGGCAAACGACCACAGGGCGTAGGGCCGGTGGTCGCTGAAGGCGCTGGGCAGCAGGTTGCACAGCACGTCGCGCAGCACGCCGCCGAAGCAACTGGTGATCACGCCCATCATCACCGCCGCCAGCGCCGGCAGGCCCACCGCCAGGCCCAGATCGACGCCGATGGCGGTGAACAGCCCCAGGCCGATGGCGTCGGGCCACAGGATGGCGCGCTCGGTCAGCGCCAGTTCGCGCTGGCGCATCAACGCCATGGCGGCCAGGCACAGCGCCAGCAGGGCCCACACGAACTCGATGTGGCGCACCCAGAAAAACGGGCGCTGGTCCAGCAGCAGGTCGCGCAGCGTGCCGCCACCGAAGGCCGCGGCAAAGGCCACCACGCACACACCCACCACGTCCAGCCGCTGGCGGGCGGCGGCGATCACGCCCGACAGCGCGAAGGCCAGCGTGGCCGCCACTTCCAGCGCGGTGCGCAGCAGTTCCGACCAGCCGGGCGGCAGCGGTGCGAGCAGGTTCATGGGCGTCGATTGTGCCCGCCGCGGCGGCGCCCGGCCGCGCCCTCGCCGAACTATCAAAATCATAGCTTGTGGCGCAGACTGGAACAGCGCCGGCACCCGATCTGACGCATGACTCCGATCACCGACTGGGGCTTCTACGCGGTCGCCGTGCCGGCGGTGCTGCTGCTGGGCGTCAGCAAGAGCGGCTTCGGCGCCGGCTTCGGCTCGCTGGCGGTGCCGCTGATGGCGCTCAGCGTCAGCGTGCCGCAGGCGGCGGCGATCCTGATGCCGGTGCTGCTGGTGATGGACCTGCTGGGCATCGCCGCCTTCCGCAAGGACTTCGACCGCGCGCTGCTGCGCTTCATGCTGCCCTGGGGCCTGCTGGGCATCGTGGTCGGCACGCTGTCGTTCCGGCTGCTGCAGGCGCACTGGGTGGCGGGCATCGTGGGCGGCTTCACGCTGCTGTTTCTGGCCCAGCGCCTGCTGTTTGCGCCACGCGCCGACGCCGCGCCGCCGCCGCGCTGGGCGGGGGCGTTGCTGACGGCGACCTCGGGCTTCACCAGCTTCGTCGCCCATGCGGGCGGGCCGCCGGTCAACGCCTACGTGATTCCGATGGGGCTGGCACCGCTGCGCTTCACCGGCACGATGGCGTTCTTCTTCTTCGTCATCAACCTGGCCAAGTGGCTGCCCTACGCCTGGCTGGGGCTGCTGGACGGGCGCAACCTGGGCACGTCGCTGGTGTTGCTGCCGCTGGCGCCGATCGGCGTGTGGATCGGCGTGCGCATTGCGCGGCGCATCGACCAGCGCCTGTTCTACCGCTTCGTCTACCTGGGTATGTTGCTCACCGGGCTGAAGCTGCTGTGGGATGCGGTGGCCGCCTGAGCGTCACTGAACCTCAGCGCCCGCGCCGCACCCGCAGCAACTCGTCCAGCATCAGGCCGATGGCGCCGGCGGTGATGGCGGCGTCGGCCAGGTTGAAGGCCGGGAAATGCCCGTGGTGGAACAGCGGCGCCAGAAACGGCCAGTGGAAGTCCAGGAAATCCACCACGTAGCCGTGCAGCAGGCGGTCGATCACGTTGCCGACGGCGCCGCCCAGGATCATCGACAGCGAAAAGGCGAACAGCTTCTGCCCCGGGTGCGCGCGCAGCAGCCAGACGATGAAGCCCGCCACCGCCAGCGCCAGCACGATGAAGAACCAGCGCTGCCAGCCGCCGGCGCCGGCCAGGAAGGAGAACGCCGCGCCCGTGTTGTGCGCCCGCACGACGTTGAAGAAGGAGGTGACGGTGGTGCTGTCGCCCAGTCGGTAATGGCCCAGGATCAGCTGCTTGGTGAACTGGTCCAGCACCACCACCACGGCCGCCAGCGTCAGCCAGACGGCCAGCGAGCCGCCCCGCGATGCCGCGCGCGCCACCGTCAGGCCACCGTGCGGGTCTCGCCCGCGCCGAACAGGTTGCTGACGCAGCGCCCGCACAGGGTGGGGTGTTCGGCGTGCCGGCCGACGTCGGGCAGGTAATGCCAGCAGCGCTCACATTTGGTGTCTTTCGAGGCGCTGACGCTGACGGACAGGGCGCCGGCAGCTTCCAGAGCGATAGCAGACACGATGCACACGAACTTCAGGTCGGCCCCCAGGCTGGCCAGCAGCGCGTGGTCGTCGGGCGGCGCGCCCAGCACCACGTTGGCCTGCAGCGACGAGCCGACCGCGCCCTGTTCGCGCTGCACCTCGATTTCCTTGTTGACCTGCTCGCGGATGGCGCGGATGCGCGCCCACTTGGCCAGCAGCGCGGCGTCGGGGGCGTCGAAGCTCCAGTACTCTTCGAGGAAGATCGAGTCGCTGGTGCCCACCAGCTGCCACGCCTCCTCGGCGGTGAAGCTGAGAAACGGCGCCATCCAGCGCAGCATGGCCTGGGTGAGCTGCCACAGCGCGGTCTGCGCGCTGCGCCGTGCGGGCGAGTCGGGCGCGGTGGTGTAGAGGCGGTCCTTGAGCACGTCGAGGTAGAAGCCGCCCAGGTCTTCGGAGCAGAACAGCTGCAGCTTGGCGACCACGGGGTGGAATTCGTAGACCTCGTAGTGCGCCAGCAGCTCGGCCTGGAATTCGGCCGCGCGCGCCAGCAGCCAGCGATCGAGCTCCAGCAGCTGCGCCGCCGGCACGGCGTGCTTGTGGGGGTCGAAGTCGCTGGTGTTGGCCAGCAGAAAGCGCAGCGTGTTGCGGATGCGGCGGTAGCTGTCGACCACGCGCGCCAGGATCTTCTCGTCGATGCCGATGTCGCCCGAATAGTCGCTGGCCGCCACCCACAGGCGGATGATCTCGGCGCCGAGCTTCTCGCTGGTCACCTGCGGCGCCACCGCGTTGCCCAGGCTCTTGCTCATCTTGCGGCCCTGGCCGTCGACCGTGAAGCCGTGCGTGAGCAGGCTGCGGTAGGGCGCGCGGCCGCGGATGGCGCTGGCCAGCAGCAGCGAGGAGTGGAACCAGCCGCGGTGCTGGTCGTGGCCCTCCAGGTACATGTCGGCCTCGGGGCCGTGCTCATGGTGTTCGGCCGGATGCGTGCCGCACAGCACGTGCCAGAAGGTCGAGCCCGAGTCGAACCAGACTTCCAGGATGTCGCTGCTCTTGGTGTAGTGCTGTGCGTCCTCGGGGCCCAGGATCTCCTCGGCCGTGACGCGGCTCCAGGCCTCGATGCCGCCCTGCTCGACGATCGCCGCCGCCTGGTCGATGATCTCCATCGTGCGCGGGTGCAGCGCGTCGGTTTCCTTGTGCAGGAAGAACGGGATCGGCACGCCCCAGGCGCGCTGGCGGCTGATCACCCAGTCGGGGCGGCCGGCGATCATGTCGCGCAGCCGCGCCTGGCCCGAGGGCGGGTAGAACGCCGTCTGCTCGATGGCGCGCAGCGCCGTGGTGCGCAGCGTCTCGGGCGCCTTGTCGGTGGTGAACACGCCCTCGCCCTCGTCCATGCGCACGAACCACTGCGAGGCGGCGCGGTAGATCACCGGCGATTTGTGGCGCCAGCAGTGCGGGTAACTGTGCTCCAGCTTGCCGCTGGCCAGCAGGCGGCCGGCCTGGTCCAGCGCCTCGATGATCGCCGGCTGCGCCTTCCAGATGTCCAGACCGCCGAACAGCGCGAAGTCCGGCGCGTAGCTGCCGCCGCCCTGCACCGGGTTCAGAATGTCGGCGTGCGCCAGGCCGTGGGCGACGCAGGAGTTGAAGTCCTCGACGCCGTAGGCCGGCGCCGAGTGCACGCTGCCGGTGCCGTCGCTGTCGGTGGCGTAGTCGGCCAGGTACACCGGCGCGAGGCGCCGGTAGGCCGCGTCGACCTCGTACAGCGGGTGCTCGAACGCAAGACCGCCGAGCTTGTCGCCCATGGCGGTGGCGATGATCTCGCCTTGCAGGCCGTAGCGCTGCAGGCAGTCGGCCACTCGCGCCTTGGCCAGCAGCAGCAGGCCGCGCGCGGTGTCGACCAGCGCGTACTCGATGTGCGGTCCCAGGTTGAGCGCCTGGTTGGCCGGGATGGTCCAGGCGGTGGTGGTCCAGATGACGGCGTAGGCCGGCTTGCCCAGGTGCGGCAGGCCGAACGCCGCCGCCAGCGCAGCCGGGTCGTGCGCCTTGAAGGCCACGTCCACCGTGGTGCTGCGGCGGTCCTGGTACTCGATCTCGGCCTCGGCCAGGGCCGAGCCGCAATCGAAGCACCAGTAGACGGGTTTCAGCCCGCGGTAGACGAAGCCGCGCTCGATCAGGCGCTTGAACAGCCGCAGCTCGCCCGCCTCGTTGGCGAAGTCCATGGTCTTGTAGGGCTTGTCCCACTCGCCCAGCAC
>JADLIA010000064.1 GCA_020848515.1 Rubrivivax sp.
CAGTGCCGCATCGGTGGTGGCCAGCAGGGCGACGGCGAACAGCGCCGCATTGGCGGCGCCGGCCGCGCCGATGGCAAAGGTGGCCACCGGCACGCCCTTGGGCATCTGTACGATGGAATGCAGCGAATCGACGCCCTGCAGGTGGCGCGAGGCCACCGGCACGCCCAGCACCGGCACCACCGTCTTGGCCGCCAGCATGCCGGGCAGATGGGCGGCGCCGCCGGCGCCGGCGATGATGGCGCGCAGGCCGCGCTGTGGCGCGGCTTCGGCGTAGGCGAACATGTCGTCGGGCATGCGATGCGCCGACACCACGCGCGCTTCGTGCGGCACACCGAACTGCTCAAGGATCTGGACGGCGTGCTGCATGGTGTCCCAGTCGCTGCTGGAACCCATCACCACGCCCACGAGGGGAGTCGTCATGACGCTATTGCACAATGGCTGGTAATCCCCGATTTTGCCCGCAGATACCCTTCATGATCGACGTCACCGTTCAAAACTTCGAAGCCGAGGTCATTGCCGCCTCGATGCACACCCCGGTGCTGGTGGACTTCTGGGCGCCCTGGTGCGGCCCGTGCAAGACGCTGGGGCCGATCCTCGAGCAACTGGAGGTCGAGTACGCCGGCCGCTTCAAGCTGGTCAAGATCGACTCCGACCAGCAGCAGGAGCTGGCCGGCGCCTTCGGCATCCGCTCCATCCCGACCTGCATCCTGCTGAAGAACGGCCAGCCGGTCGACGGCTTCATGGGCGCGCTGCCGGCCGGGCAGCTGCGCCAGTTTCTGGACAAGCATGTGCCCAGCGAGGGCGCGCTGGCGGCCGAGGCCGAGCTGGACGAAGCCGGCGCCCTGCTGGAGGCCGGCGACACCCAGGCCGCGCTGGCCAAGCTGGCCGACGCGCTGGCGCAGGACCCGGCCAACGACGACGCCCGCGCCGATTACGCGCGCCTGCTGATCGCCACCGGCGCCCTGTCCGAAGCCGCCGCCACGCTGGAAGAGCCGCTGGCGCGCGAGCCGCGCCCGCTGCGCTTCGACGCCCTGCGCCGCTGGCTGGACGCGATCGAGTTCGTGCAGCGCGACGAGCGCGGCAACTGGCCGCTCGAGCAGTTCGACGCCCGGATCGCCCAGAACAAGCGCGACTTCGACACCCGCTTTGCCAAGGCCCAGGCGCTGTTGGCCGAGGGCCAGTGGACGGCCAGCATGGACGAGCTGCTGGAAATCATCCTGCGCGACAGGAAGTGGAACGACGAGGCCGCGCGCAAGACCTACGTCGCCATCCTGGAGCTGCTGACCCCGCCGCCCGCCAAGCCCGGCGCCGGCGATGGCGGCAAGAGCGCCGGCGGCATCGAGCTCACCGGCAAGGCCGCGCAGCAGCAGGACCCGCAGGCCGAGCTGCTGTCCAGCTACCGGCGCAAGCTGAGCATGGCGCTGAACTGACGCGATGGCCTTGAACGCCGCGAAGTCATCGGGGCGCAGCGAGTTCATGCGCCAGCGCCACGTATTCGGCCACCGGCACTTCCTCGGCGCGCCGCTGCACGTCGAACGCGCCGGCAAAGCCGCGCTCGCTCAGCCAGCGGCCCAGCGTGTGGCGCAGCAGTTTGCGGCGTTGGCTGAAGGCGACGCGGACCAACTCGGAGAGTAGGTCGGCATCGACGGGGGCGGACTCGCTGCGCGGCACCATGCGCACCACCGCGCTGTCCACCTTGGGCGGCGGATCGAACGCGCTGGGCGGCACGAACAGCACGTTCTCCATCGCGTAGCGCCACTGCAGTATCACCGACAAGCGGCCGTAGTCGGCCGTGGCGGGCGCGGCCACCATGCGGTCGATCACTTCCTTTTGCAGCATGAAATGCTGGTCCTCGATCAGCGCGGCAAAGGGCAGCAGGTGAAACAGGATCGGGCTGGAGATGTTGTAGGGCAGGTTGCCACACACTCTGATTTTTGTAGCTGCTCGCGCTTGTTGTATCTGACCGAAATCGACTTTCAGTACATCAGACTCGATGACCTCGAGCTGCGGGTGAGCGCGCAGCCGCGCCGCCAGATCACGGTCCAGCTCGATCACCGTCAGGCGTCCCAGGCGCTCGACCAGCGGCTGCGTCAGCGCCGCCAGGCCGGGGCCGATCTCGACCATGGCCTGACCCGGGCGCGGGTCGATGGCGCGCACGATGGCGTCGATGATCGCCGGGTCGGCCAGAAAGTGCTGGCCGAAGCGTTTGCGGGGGATGTGCTTCATGCCGTTGAGCGTTGAGCGTTGAGCGTTGACAGATGGACGTGGCCGCGAAAGCTCCGGTATTCACGCTGAACGCTCAACGCCGAACGCTCAACCTCTTCTTCACACGTCGAACGCCGGCTCGGGCCCTATCGCGGCGGCTCGCGCAGCTCGACGTAGGCGCGCCCGCGCACTTCCCGGGCCCAGGTCTCGAAGGCTTCCTCGGCCTTTTTCTCGCGCAGCACGTTGCGCGCCAGCTGGCGTTGCTCGGCCGCACCCAGCACCTGTTCGCGCCGGCCTTCGACGCGGATCAGGTGCACGCCAAAGCGGGTGGTGACCGGGTCGCTGATCTGGCCCGGGTCGAGGTTGTTCATGGCCTGCTCGAACTCCGGCACGAACTGCCCCGGCGGCGCCCAGCCCAGATCGCCGCCGTCGGTGGCGCTGGCGTCCTGCGAATGTTCGCGCGCCAGCTGCTCGAAGCTGGCCTGTCCGGCCTGGATGCGGCGCTTGTAGTCGGCCAGGCGCTGGCGCGCCACCTGCTCGCTCTGCGCCGGCCCGGTGCGCAGCAGGATGTGCTGCACGTGGGTCTGCGGAATGCGCACTTCGGGCAGCTCCTTGTTCTGCTTGCGCTCCAGCAGCTTGAGGACGTGCCAGCCGGCTTCGGACTTGACCGGCCCGACGATGTCGCCCACGCGCGCGCGCTGCACGCTGCGCACGAACAGATCGGGGTAGCGCTCCGACGGGCGCAGGCCCAGCACCCCGCCGTCGCGGCCGCGGTTGTTGGCGTCGGAAAACTCCAGCGCCAGCGCGGCGAAGTCCTCGCCGGCGCGGGCGCGGCGCGCCACTTCGTCGGCGCGCGCCTGCAGCCGCGCCAGCTCGGTGGCGCTGCTGCCTTCGGGCACGGCCACCAGGATCATGGCCAGGTTCAGGTCGACGGCGGCCGGGTTGACGCCGGTCTGCTCGCGGATGAAGGCTTCCACCTCGGCGTCGGTGACGCGCAGCCTGGGCTCGATCTCGCGCTCGCGCAGGCGCGCCAGCAGCACCTGGTTGCGCACGTCGTCCTGGAAGTCCTTCACCGGAATGCCTTCCTGCTCGACGCGCCGGTGCAGCTCGGCCACGCTGGTCAGCTGGTTCTGGCGCGCGATCGACAGTTCGGCCTGGGTCAGCGCCGCGGCGTCGACCTTCAACCCGGTTTCGCGCGCGTACTGCAGCTGCGCGCGCTCGGCGATCAGGCGCTCGAGCACCTCCTGGCGCAGCGCATCGGCCGGCGGCACCGGGGCACCGCGCTCGGCGAGCTGGCGCTGGGCACGTGCCAGACGGGCGCGCACCTCGTGGTTGGTGACCGGCTCGCTGTTGACCAGGGCGACGATGTAATCGGCCTCGCGCGGCGTGCTGCTGGCGCTGCGCGCCGCGGGCGCGGCGCTGGCGGGGGCGCTGGCTGGCGCGGCCGCGGGAGCGGGCGCCGGATCCTGCGGGGCCGGGGCCGGCGCCGGCGCGGCCCGGGTCGGCGCCGGGCGCTTGGCCGGACGCAGCTTCTTGCCGCTGGCCTTGGACGGGGCGGGCGCCGGGGCGGTCGAGGGGGCCTGACCACTGGCCGGCCAGGCCAGCGCCAGCAGCAGCGGCAACAACGCCCAGGAGGACGGGCGGCGGGGCAGGCTGTTACTCATAGTCGGTGAAGCGGCTGGGTGAGGAGGTTTCTTCGCGCAGGTACTGGTAGCGCGGAATCTGGTTGCGCAGCGCACGCAGCGGGTTGCTGCCCAGGCGCGACAGGCCGATCAGTTCGACCTGGAACATGATGCGTTTGGTGGAGGAGTGGATCGAGCTGTTGAGCTTTTCCAGCACCACGCGGCCGATCCAGCAGCCGGCATCGTATTCGAAGCCCAGGATGCCTTCGACCAGGCGCCGGTCCTGCAGGCTGTAGTTCAGCCGCCCGACGCCGTACCACTTGCCCTGGCAGCTGCTGCCGCCGCCGGCACTGCGCCCGCCCGGCTCGCCCTGGCGCCAGGCCAGGTCGGCCAGCGGCCACTGCCAGCCGATGTCGAGCGACTCGCTGCGCAGATCGCGCTGGTGGCGGTAGGCGGCGCTGACGGTGTGGAACTTTTCCGGCGAGTAGCGCGCCTGCACCGTGGTGCGGGTGGAGCGGCGCGTGTCCAGGTTGTACTGCACCACGCTGTCGAAGGCCCAGCGCGCGTCCCAGTTGACGGAGGCGCCCAGCATCAGGTCGGACAGCCCGCGCGCGGTTGGCAGGCCGCCCGGCAGGGTGACCTGCTGGCCTGAAAAGCGGTAGCGCTGGGCCACGCCCAGGCGCAGCACCTCGGCGCCGGTCTGCGGGTCGAGCAGGCGCGTGGTCAGGCCGCCGGTGACCAGGTTGTTGTCGACGATGCGGTCGTTGCCGGCAAAGGCGTTCTCGGCCCAGATGGTGGCGAAGTTGAAGTCGTAGGCGCCGGTGTCGTACAGCGGCAGCCGGTGCTGGTCGCGGTAGGGCGTGTAGACGTACTTCAGGCGCGGCTCCAGCGTCTGCGTGAGGTCGCGGCCGAAAAAGCCGGCCTGGCGCTCGAACACCAGGCCGCCGTCGAGGCTGACGGTGGGCAGCACGCGGCTGGCCGAGGTGGCGCCGCCGCTGATCGGCCCGTCGAACCGGTAGTGGCTGGCGTGCAGCTGCACCCGGGGCGTGAAAAAGCCCCAGGGCCGGGTGAAGGGCCGCGCCAGCTGCGCCTGCACGAAGCCGCGCTCGGCGTTGGGCTGGCCGGTCCAGAACGGGTCGGCGCGAAAGCGCGTGAAGTCGCCCTCGATCGCGTAGTCGAAGCCGCGGTCGTTGCTGCGTCCCCAGCGCGCCGTCAGTTGCGGCAGGCGGTCGTAGGGCGGCACGATGGGGGCGGCCACGTCCTGCAGGGTCTGCCACTTGAGCGCCCGGGCGTGGAGCGACAGATCGCCGCGCGACCACGACAGCGCGCCGTCGTTGGCCAGCAGGCGGGTGGTCAGCGACAGGCCGCGGCGCGAGAAGTCGCGCCAGTAGTCGTTGTCGCTGACGCGGTTGAGGTTGAGCCCCAGCCCGACGCGGCCGATGCCGTCGATGCCGCTGTCGTGCTGGCCGTTGTGGCGCAGGAAGTAGCCCCAGCGGTTGCGGCCGTCACGCAGGCGGTCGTTGGGCGTCAGGTTGGCGTTGATGCGGCCCTGGTAGTCGTTTTCCAGATACCGGAACTCGCCCGCCAGATCGACCCCGCGGCGCGACATCAGGCCGGGCGTGAAGGTGGCATCGCGGTGGGGTGCGATGTTCCAGTAGTACGGCACGGACAGATCCAGCCCGCTCTTGTTGTCCAGCCCCAGCGTGGGCGGCAGCCAGCCGGAGCGACGCCGCTCGCTGATCGGAAAGCTCAGCGCCGGCACCGGCAGCACCGGCACGCCCTTGAATTCCAGCACGGCGCCGCTGGCGCGCCCTTCGTCGTCCTCGCGGTCGAGGTCCAGGCGGTCGGCGCGCACGATCCAGTCGGGCACCCAGTCCGGCCCCCCGCGCGGGCAGGTGGTGTAGCTGCCCTGAATGACGCTGGCGCGATCGCGGTCCAGCCATTCCAGGCGCTCGGCCTCGCCGTGCGCGCCGCTGGCCAGAAAGCGGTAGGTGGGCCGCAGCAGAAAGCCTTCCATGGCGTCCACGCGCAGCTGGCCGGATTCGGCGGTGTAGCGGTCGCCCGCCTTGTTCAGCCGCACGCCGCCGCTGACGGTGACGATGTCGCTGCCCTGGTCGTAGCTGAGCCGTTCGGCCTGCGCCACGGTGCCGGGCTGGCGCAACTCGGCCTGGCCTTCCAGCACCGTCTCCAGACCGATGCGGCCACGCACGCGCTGGCCGTACACGGTGGTCGCCGCGCCGACATGGGAGGGCGGCTGCTCCGCCAGCAGCGGCGTGGCGCGCAGCGCCAGCGGCTCGCCAGGCTGCGCCGTCGCCGCACCGCACAGCAGCGCCAGCACGCCCGCCAGCAGCGGGTGCAGCGCCCACCGCGGTCGGACACGCGAGGCGGCGGCAATGGGCAGGAATGGAGGTGAAACAGGCACGGCAACAACCGTCGGATCGACGCGCCCGCCAAGCCGTGAGCCGGATGGGCGCATTTTCGGAGGCGGCTGGCGCTGGCGCTCGGCTTCGGCGCTCCAAGTCCGACAGCCTCCTAGAATCGATTATCCATGAGCGCCGCCGATCCGACCCGCCCCACCGCCCCCGAATGGGCCGACCCCGCCCGCCAGGCCGCATTCGAGCGCTGGCTGGCGCGCCTGCAGCCGGTGCACCGGCTGCAACCCGACAGCCTGCGCGTGGCCTCGGCCGACGCCAGCTTCCGGCGTTACTTCCGCCTGGACACCGAAGACGGCGCCAGCCGCATCGTCATGGACGCGCCGCCCGCGCACGAGAACTGCGCGCCCTTCGTCCGCGTGGCCGCGCTGATGCAGGCCGCCGGCCTGCATGTGCCGCAGATCCTGGACTGGGACGAGGCCGGCGGCTTCATGCTCATGACCGACCTGGGCACGCGCACCCTGATGGAGGTGCTCGACCGCGACCGGCCCGAGGCCAACCGCCCCCGCTTCGCGCAAGCCATCGACGCGCTGCTGGCCTGGCAGCAGGCCAGCCGACCCGGCGAGCTGCCGCCCTACGACGAGGCGCTGCTGCGGCGTGAGCTGCATCTGTTTCCCGACTGGTATCTGGGCCGGCACCGCGGCGTGACGCTGGACGCTGAACAGACCGCCACCCTGGAACGCCAATTCGCGCTGATCGTGGCGCGCAACCTGGCCGCGCCGCAGGTCCATGTGCACCGCGACTTCATGCCGCGCAACCTGATGGTGGGCGCGCCCGAAGGCCCGCTGGGTGTGCTGGACTTCCAGGACGCGGTGCACGGCCCCATCACCTACGACATCGCCAGCCTGATGCGCGACGCCTTCCTGAGCTGGGACGAGGAGTTCGTGCTCGACATCACGGTGCGCTACTGGGAGCGCGCGCGCAAGCTGGGGCTGCTGGACTTCGAGGACTGGCACGGCGACTTCGGCAGCTTCTGGCGCGCGGTCGAATGGATGGGCCTGCAGCGCCACCTGAAAGTGGCCGGCATCTTCGCCCGCCTGACCCTGCGCGACGGCAAGCCCAGGTACCTGGCGGACGCGCCACGCTTCATCGCCTACATCCGCCACACCGCATCGCGCTACCGCGAACTGGCGCCGCTGCTGCGGCTGCTCGACCAGGTCGAGGGGCGCACCGCCGTCGATGGCTGGGCGTTTGGGCGGGTCTGACGCCCCAAGCGGCGATGCCGGCGCTCGAAGCCGGCCGCAACAATCCAAACAAATCGAGCCCCAACGCCCGCCGGGTCAGCGCAAACAGCTATTGTTTACGTAGCACACGGGGCGGGTCGGCATGCTCCTGGGCTGCCAGTCGGGTGCCATGCGGGGCCATCGGCGCCGCAGATCCCTTCATGAGGCCCGCCACGGTGCAAACCCCAGCGAACCAGCTGGTCCTATTGAAGCGCAGACCACGCGTGCCCAGCATCGGAAGCTCCCCCTTCAACCTCTGGTGCACAAGGAGACCGACATGTTCAACAGGAGATCGTGGCTATGGGCTGGCGCAGCCGTCGCGCTGGGTGCGTGGATGGCGCCGGCCAGCGCGCAGGACAGCCGCCCCATCACCATCGTCGTCGGCGCCTCGCCGGGCGGCTCCACCGACACCCTGGCGCGCACCATCGCCCAAAGCATGGGCACCACGCTCAAACGCACCGTCATCGTGGACAACAAGCCTGGCGCCGGCGGCAACATCGCCGCGCAGCATGTGGCGCGCAGCGCGCCCGATGGCTCCACGCTGCTGATGAGCTTCACCAGCCACACCATCAATGCCACGCTGTTCAAGAAACTGCCCTTCAACCCGGTGACGGACTTCACCCCCATCACCATGGTGGCCCAGGTGCCCAGCGTGCTCGTGGTGCGCAAGAGCGCACCGTTCGACAGTGTGCAGGGCCTGATCGACTATGCGCGCAAGAACCCCGGCAAGCTCAGCTTTGCCATCGGTGGCCAGGGCTCGTCGCTGCACCTGGCCGGCGAGCAGTTCAAGCAGATGACGCAGACCGACATCGTGAACATCCCCTACAAGGGCACGGGCCCGGCGCTCACCGACCTGCTGGCCGACAACACCGTGGATCTGATGTTTGCCAGCACCATCAACGTACTGCCGCACTACAAGCAGGGCAAGATCAAGTTCCTGGGTGTCAGCAGCCCGCAGCCGCTGGCGCAGTTTGCCGGCCTGCCGGCGATTGCGGAGACGGTGCCGGGCTACCAGTCGCAGGCCTGGTTCGGCCTGTTTGGCCCGGCCAAGCTGCCACAGGCCGTGACCGAAGCGCTGTATGGCGCCGTGCGCGTGGCGCTGGATTCGCCCGAATACCGCCAGCGCATGCAGTCCGAGGCGGCCACCGTACCGACCATGACGCCGGCGCAGTTTGCCGACTTCATCAAGAAGGACGTGGACTTCTGGGGCGCCATCGTGAAGAAGTCCGGCGCGCAGGTGGAGTGACCATGCCCGCTACCCTGGCCCAGAAACTGGTGGCGCGCGCCTGCGGCCAGACACAGGTGCAGCCCGGCCAGATCGTCACCTGCCGCGTCGATCTGGCCATGATGCACGACTCGGGCGGCCCGCGACGCCTGAAGCCCCATCTGGACGCGCTGGGCGTGGGCGTCTGGGATCCGGAGCGCATCGTCGTCGTCACCGACCATTTCGTGCCCGCCAGCGACGCCGGCAGCCGCCAGATCGTGCAGCTGGCGCGCGACTGGGTGCGCGAGCAGGGCATACGCCACTTCTACGACGAGCAGGGCATCTGCCACGTGGTCACGCCGCGCCACGGCCATCTGCGCCCGGGGCTGTTTGCCGTTGGTGGCGACAGCCATTCCTGCACCGGCGGCGCGTTCGGAGCCTACATGTTCGGCATTGGCGCCACCGAGATGCTGGGCGTGGTGGTGACCGGCGAGATCTGGCTGCGCGTGCCGCACACCATCGCCATGGACTGGCATGGGCGCCTGGGGCCCGGCGTGTGCGCCAAGGACATGATGCTGCACCTGTGCACGCGCTTCGGCATGGATGGCGGACAGTACGAGGCGATCGAATTCTGCGGCGAGGCCGTGCGCGCCCTGTCCATGAACGAGCGCATGACGGTGTCGAACATGACGGCCGAGCTCGGCGGTCAGGTCGGCCTGATTGCGCCCGACGCCACCACGGCCGCATGGCTGCGCGGCGTGGGCGTGCCCGAGGCCGCGCTGCAAGACCTGGAACAGTGGCATACCGACGCGGCGGCGCCGCTGCTGGCGCACCACCGCCTGGACGCGGCGGCGCTGGCGCCCCAGGTGTCCCTGCCCGGCTCGCCGGCCCAGGCACAGGAGGCCGGCACGCTGGCCGGCGAGCGCCTGGACATCGCCTACATCGGCGCCTGCACGGGTGCCAAGCTCGATGACCTGCGCATGGCCGCCCAGATCCTGCGCGGGCGCCGCACCGCCGCCGGCGTGCGCCTTCTGGTGGCACCCGCCAGCGCCGAAGATCAGCGCCAGGCCGCCGCCGAAGGCGTGTTGCAGGTGCTGCAGCAGGCCGGCGCCGAGCTGCTGCCGAGCGCCTGCGGCGCCTGCGCCGGCTACGGCGCCCACACCTTTGCGCCCGACACCACCGTCATCAGCACCACGGCGCGCAACTTCACGGGGCGCATGGGTGCGGCGTCCTCGCGCGTATTCCTGGGCTCGCCCTATACGGTGGCGGCCTCGGCCGTCACCGGCCATATCACCGATCCACGGGAGCTGCTGGCATGAACCACTCCACCGCACCCGCACCGGTCAACGCCCAGCCCCGGCCCGGGCGCTGCTGGGTGCTGGGTGACGACATCAACACCGACTACCTGGCGCCGGGCAAGTACATGAAATTCGGCATCGAGGACATCGCCCGGCATTGCCTGGAGGACGTGCTGCCGCACTTTGCCGCCGAGGTGCGCGCCGGCGACCTGATCATCGCCGGGCGCAACTTCGGCACCGGCTCCTCGCGCGAGCAGGCCGTCGAAGTGCTGCGCCACCTGGGCGTGCAATGCGTGATCGCACGCTCGTTTGCCGGGCTGTTCTACCGCAACGGCTTCAACCTGGGTCTGCCGCTGCTGCTCGGCCCGGCCGACATGCCGGCGCCCGCCTGGAGCATTGCGCCGGGCACGCCGGCGGTGCTGGATCTGGCGCAGGCGCGGCTGCAACTGCCCGATGCACGGCAGCTGTCCTGCCAGCCCATCCCCACCCACCTGCTGGCACTGGTGGCCGATGGCGGCCTGGTGCCACACCTGCGCCGGCGCATCGAGCGCCAGCGCCCGCCACACACGCGCACCGCACCATGAGCCTGAAGCAACGCCTGGCCGCGCCCGGCATCACCATCGCCCCGGGCGTGTACGACGCCCTGACCGCCCTGCTGGTGCAGCAGGCGGGCTTTCCCGCCGCGTACCTGTCGGGCGCCAGCATCGCCTACACGCGTCTGGGCCGCTCCGACATCGGTCTGCTGGGCCTGGACGACGTAGCCCAGGTCACCAGCTGCATCCGCGAGCGCGTGGAGCTGCCACTCATCGTCGATGCCGACACCGGCTTTGGCAACGCGCTCAACGTGATGCGCAGCGTGCGCCTGCTCGAACGCGCCGGCGCCTCGGCCATCCAACTCGAAGACCAGACCAGCCCCAAGCGCTGCGGCCACCTGCAGGGCAAGTCCGTGATTGCCACACGCGAGATGGTCGGCAAGCTGCGCGCCGCCGTGGACGCGCGCCGCGACGAGGGCACGCTGATCATCGCGCGCACCGACGCCGTGGCGGTGGAGGGCTTTGACGCCGCACTCGAGCGCGCTGCCCGCTACGCCGAGGCCGGCGCCGACCTGCTGTTCGTCGAGGCCGTGCGCAGCCGCGACCAGATGCAGCAGCTCAACCAGGTCCTGGGCGCACTGTGCCCGCTGATGGCCAACATGGTCGAAGGCGGCATGACACCCGTGACCAGCGCGCAGGAGCTCGCCGAGATCGGCTACCGCCTGGTGATCTTCCCGGGCGGCACGGTGCGCGCCCTCACGCACGCGCTGCAAGGCTATCTGGCCAGCCTGCACACCCACGGCAGCACCGGGCCCTGGCGCGATCGCATGCTGGACTTCGATGCGCTCAACGCCGTCATCGGCACGCCCGAGCTGCTGGCGCTGGGCCAGCGCTACGACTGACCCCGACGCCGATAATCACCTGACCGGCCGCATGGTGTGCCCGGCCAGGAGACCGCCTTGACGCGCCCCGCATCCACGACCGAGCCCCTGTTTCAGCAGATCGCCCAGACCTTGCGCCAGCGCCTGCGCGACGGCAGTTACCCCGTGGGCATACCGCTGCCGGGCGAACGCGAACTGACGCGCGAATTCGGCGTGGCGCGCAGCACCGTGCGCGCGGCCCTTGCGCGCCTGCAGGAGGAAGGCTGCATCACCCGCCTGCCCGGCCAGGGCACGCTGCCGGTGGCCGAGCCCAGCACCGGCGAGCATTCGAAGATCCGCAACGGCCTGCTGGAGAACATCCTGCGCTTCGGCCAGCGCACGCGCACCACGCTGGTGTCGACGCAATACATGGCAGCGCCCGATGCCGTGGCCCAGGCCCTGCAGCTGCCGGCCGGCAGCCGCGTGATGCGCGTGGTGCGCGTGCGCAAGTCACACCGCACACCGCTGCTGTGCACCGAGGCCTACCTGCCGGCCGCGGTGGCCGAAGGCATCGCCCCGCAGATGCTGCACGACATGCCGCTGCTCGAAGCCATCGAACAGGCCGGCCACGCCTTTGCCCAGGGTGAGCAGGAGCTGATGGCCGTGGTCGCCCCGGCGGAGGTGGCCGAACTGCTGCGCATCGCCCCCGGCGCCGCGCTGCTGCGCGTCAACCGCGTGGTGGCCGATGCCCAGGGCCGGCCACTGCAATACCTGATAGGCCATTACGCACCCGACCACTACCACTACCGCATGCGCCTGTCGCGCACCGGGGGATCGACCACGGTGTGGATCACGCACTGACGGCGCAGCGGCCCGCCGCCCGCCGCCCGCCGCCCGATGCGCCGCAGGCGCCGCCGGCAGCCGGGCCCGCGCTGCACTACCATCGCGGGCGGTCGCGCCGGCGCGCGCCCCCTGACAACCCCAAAGCAAAGGAGTGGAGCCCATGAGCCTGTTCAACTGGCAGGAAAAACCCGCGTCTCAACTGGCGGCAGGCGGTGTGGTGCACATCGACGAGCGCCTGCCCTGGCCGCAGACGGTCGCCATGGGGGTGCAGCACGTGATTGCCATGTTCGGAGCCACCGTGCTGGCGCCGATCCTGATGGGGTTCGACCCCAACCTGGCGATCTTCATGAGCGGCGTCGGCACGCTGCTGTTCTACTTCATCACCGGCGGCCGGGTGCCCAGCTACCTGGGTTCGTCGTTTGCCTTCATCGGCGTGGTGATCGCCGCCACCGGCTACGCCGGCCAGGGGCCCAACCCCAACATCGCCGTGGCGCTGGGCGCCATCATCGTCTGCGGCCTGCTGTACGCGCTGATCGGCGCGCTGGTCAACGCCGTCGGCACGCGCTGGATCGAGCGCCTGATGCCGCCGGTGGTCACCGGCGCGGTGGTGGCGGTGATCGGTCTGAACCTGGCGGCCATCCCGGTCAAGAACATGGCGGCCAGCAACTTCGACAGCTGGATGCAGCTGGTCACCTTCGTCAGCGTGGCGCTGGTGGCGGTGTTTGCGCGCGGCATGGTGCAGCGCCTGCTGATCCTGGTCGGGCTGGCGATCGCCAGCGTGATCTACGTGCTGCTGGCCAATGGGCTGGGGCTGGGCAAGCCGATGGATTTTTCCGGCATCGCCAGCGCCGCCTGGGTGGGGCTGCCGCGCTTCACCGCGCCGGTCTTCGAAGGCAACGCCATGCTGCTGATCGCCCCGGTGGCGCTGATCCTGGTGGCCGAGAACCTGGGCCACCTGAAGGCGGTGGCGGCCATGACCGGGCGCAACCTCGACCCCTACATCGGCCGCGCCTTCACCGCCGACGGTGTGGCCACCATGATCAGCGGTGCCGCCGGCGGCACTGGCGTCACCACCTATGCCGAAAACATCGGCGTCATGGCGGCCACGCGCATCTATTCCACCGCGGTGTTCGTGGTGGCGGCGCTGATGGCGCTGGCGCTGGGCTTCAGCCCCAAGTTCGGCGCCCTGATCCAGGCCATTCCGCTGCCGGTGATGGGCGGCGTCAGCATCGTGGTGTTCGGTCTGATCACCATCGCCGGTGCGCGCATCTGGGTGGAAAACAAGGTCGACTTCGGCGACCCGGCCAACCTGCTGACCGCCGCCATCACCCTGATCCTGGGCACGGGCGACTTCACGCTGAAGTTCGGCAGCTTCGCCCTCGGCGGCATCGGCACCGCCACCTTTGGCGCGGTGCTGCTGCACGCGCTGCTGCGCCGGCGCGCCTGAGCCATCGCCTCGGCGCAAGCCACCGCCAACAAGGAGAACCACGATGACCGAGATGCCCACCCGTCGCCAGGTGCTGACGCTGTCGGCCCTGCTGGCACCGACGCTGAACGGCCCGGCATGGGCGCAGGACGACAAGGCCTGTGCGCTGGTGTTCGTACACGGCAAATGGGGCAACACCCAGTACGTGGGATTCTTCACGCGCCGCCTGGAGCCATACTGCAAGGTGCGCGTGGCCGAGGCGCCATGGTCGCTGCGCCGCGGCTACGACGCGCCCTATTCGCGCGCGCTCGACGATATGGCGGCCGAGGTGAAGGCGCTGCGAGATCAGGGCTACCGCCGCGTGCTGGTGGGCGGCCACAGCTTCGGCGCCAACGCCGCCATGGCCTACATGGCCCGGGTGGGCGACGCCGATGGCGTGGTGGCGGTGGCGCCCGGCCATTCGCCCGCGATGATGTATGCGCGCGGCATTGGCAAGGACGCGGTGGACAAGGCGCGCCAGTTGGTGCAGGCCGGCCAGGGCAGCGAGACCCTGACGATGGAAGACCTCAACCAGGGCCAGCGCAAGAGCGTGCGCATGTCGGCCGAGGTGCTGTGGAGCTACTTCGACCCCGAGGGGCTGGGCCACATGCCGGCCAGTGCGGCGGCCTTCAAGAAGCCGGTGCCCCTGCTGTGGGTGGTGGGCACGGCCGACCCGATCTACCGCGGTGGCGAGGAGTTCGCATTCCGGCGTGCGCCGCCCCACCCGGCCAGCCAGTACCTGGTGTATTCCGGCGGCCACGGCGACTTCGAGCAGACGGCCGAGCCGGTGCTGGCCTGGCTGAAAGCGCTGCCCTGAACCGGGGTCGTTCAGCCCTCGGTCGACGCGCGCGCCAGCCGCTCGCTTTTCCAGTACACCTCGTCGCCCACGCTGCCGTCGGGCCGGTAGCGGTTGAGCACGCGCGAGAGCACGAACAGTAGGTCCGACAGGCGGTTCAGGTACTGGCGCGGCGCGGCGCGCAGCGGCTCCTGCTGGCCGAGCGCCACCACGGCGCGCTCGGCGCGGCGCGCCACGGTGCGGCAGACATGGGCCTGGCAGGCGGCCCGGGTGCCGGCCGGCAGAATGAATTCCTCCAGCCGCGGCAGCGCGGCGTTGTGCTGCGCCAGTGCCGCGTCCAGTTGCGCCAGCGCCTCGTCCTTGAGCAGCTCGAAGCCGGGCATGGCCAGCTCGCCGCCCAGGTTGAACAACTGGTGCTGGATGTCGATCAGCAGCTCGCGCACGGCCGGCGGCAGCGCTTCGCACAGCAGCAGGCCGATGTGGCTGTTGAGCTCGTCCACATCGCCCATGGCCTGCGGACGGGCGCTGGCCTTGGACACGCGGGTGTTGTCGCCCAGGCCGGTGGTGCCGTCGTCGCCGGTGCGGGTGGCGATCTGCGTCAGGCGCTTGCCCATGGCTGATTTCTCACTTTTTGATAGCTGCTTGCGCTTGCCCCACCAGGGCGCGCAGCCCCAGAAGGTAGGAATCGACACCAAAGCCGCAGATCTGGCCGCGCGCCAGCCCGGCGATGAACGAGTGGTGGCGAAACGGCTCGCGGGCGTGGATGTTGGACATGTGGACTTCGACGATCGGGCACTGGAGGATGGCCAGCGCGTCGCGGATGGCGATGCTGGTGTGCGTCCAGGCGCCGGCGTTGATCAGCACGCCGTCGACGGCGTCGCGGTGCGCCTGGTGGATGCGCTCGCAAAGCGCGCCTTCGTGGTTGGTCTGGAAGCACTCGACGCGTGCGCCCAGCTCGCCGGCCAGCCGCTGCAGCGCGGCGTCGATGTCGGCCAGCGTGGCGCTGCCATAGTGCGCCGGGTCGCGCTGGCCGAACATGTTGAGGTTGATGCCGTGCAGGACGAGGAGGTTCATGGCGCGATTGTGAATCAGGCCAGCGGCACCGTCAGGCGCGCCAGCGCCTCGCGCGTGTCGGGGCGCACGCCGCGCCACCATGCAAAGGCCTCGGCCGCCTGCTCGACCAGCATGCCCACGCCGTCGGCCAGGCGCGCGCAGCCGGCTGCGCGCGCCAGCCGCAGGAACGGGGTCAGGCCCTGGCCGTAGACCATGTCGTAGGCCAGGGCGCCGGGCGCGAACGCGCACGCCGGCAGCTCGGGCGCGGCGCCGCTCAGGCTGGCCGAGGTGGCGTTGATGACCACCTCGAACGCTTCGCCGGTGGCCAGCGCCGCCAGCCCGCCGCCCACCAGCGGCACGCCGTCCAGATGTGGCGCCAGCTCGGCCGCCAGGGTCCGGGCCTTGTCGGCGGTGCGGTTGGCGATGACGATGCGCGCCGCGCCGGCGCGCGCCAGCGGCCGCACCGCGCCGCGCGTGGCGCCGCCGGCACCCAGCAGCAGCACGCGCCGACCGGCCAGCGGCAGACCCAGGTTGACCTCGATGTCGCGCACCAGACCGATGCCGTCGAAGTTGCGCGCCTCGATGCGCCCGTCCTCGAAGCGCAGCGCATTGGCGGCGCCAGCCAGGCGCGCGTCCTCGCTGGCCAGGTCGGCGACGGCCAGCGCCGCCAGCTTGAACGGCAGGGTGACGTTCAGGCCGCGCCCGCCGGCGGCGCGAAAGTCGGTCAGCGCACGCTCGAAGCCGCCCGGCGCCGCGCCGCCGTCGATGGCCTGGTACACCATGTCCTGTCCGGTGGCCTGGGCGAACAGGCCGTGGATCAAGGGCGACTTGCTGTGGGCGATGGGGTGGCCGATGACGGCGTAACGATCTGGCATGGCGCGATGGTAGCGGCCCGGCTGCGGTAGGCTTGGCCGCTTCGTCCCTGTTCTTCACCTGTCACGCCATGCCGATCTGGAAGCAAGCCGTCTCGCCCGAGATTCTGAACACCATCAGCCGCGACACCGCGGTGTCGCACCTGGGCATCGAGTTCATCGAGGTCGGTGACGACTTCCTGCGCGCGCGCGTGCCGGTCGGCGCGCACACGCGCCAGCCCTACGGCCTGCTGCACGGCGGCGTCAGCGTGGTGCTGGCCGAAACGCTGGGCTCCTGCGGTGCCGTCTACGCCTGCCCCGAGGGCTGGCGCGCCGTCGGGCTGGACATCAACGCCAACCACCTGCGCGCCGCCACCCGTGGCTGGGTGACCGGCACCGCGCGGCCGGTGCACATCGGCCGCACCACGCAGGTGTGGCAGATCGACATGCACAACGACGCCGGCGAACTCACCTGCGTCTCGCGCCTGACCATGGCGGTGCTGGCGCCGCGCCAGTCTTGAAGATCGAAATCGCCTTCGGCGCCTGCCCCACAAGCGCCGACAGCTATCAATATAATAGCTTCTTCACGCGCCGGCAGAGCGGCTTACACTGTGCCTGCACGCCAGGAGATTGCCCATGAACGCCCCCGCCGCCGTCCACCCCGTCCAGCCCCGGATCCAGCCGCGCCCGGTGCCGGGCGTGCTGATCGACGCCCTGAGGAGCCGCTTCGGCGCGCAGTTTTCCGACGCCCAGGCGGTGCGCGAGCAGCATGGCCGCGACGAGTCGGCCTTCACCACCGTGCCGCCGCCGGCCGCCGTGGTGTTTGCCGAAAGCACGCAGGACGTGAGCGATCTGGTGCGCCTGTGCGCGCAGCACCAGGTGCCGGTGATCCCGTTCGGCGTCGGCTCATCGCTGGAAGGGCATCTGCTGGCGGTGCAGGGCGGCATCAGCGTCGATCTGTCGCGCATGAACCGGGTGCTGTCGATCCAGGCCGAAGATCTGCTGGTGACGGTGCAGCCGGGCGTGACGCGCGAGCAGCTCAACGCCGAGATCCGCGACACCGGCCTGTTCTTTCCCATCGACCCGGGCGCCAACGCCACCCTGGGCGGCATGAGCGCCACCCGCGCCAGCGGCACCAACGCCGTGCGCTACGGCACCATGCGCGAGAACGTGCTGGCGCTGGAAGTGGTCACCGCCAGCGGCGAGGTGATCCGCACCGGCACCCGCGCGCGCAAGAGCAGCGCCGGCTACGACCTGACGCGCCTGTTCGTCGGCAGCGAAGGCACGCTGGGCGTCATCACCGAAATCACCCTGCGCCTGTACCCGCTGCCCGAGGCGGTGTCGGCGGCGATCTGTTCCTTCCCCAGCATCGCCGAAGCGGTGGGCACCGTGATCCAGATCATCCAGCTGGGTGTGCCGATCGCCCGCGTCGAACTGCTGGACGCGCGCACCGTGCGCGCCGTCAACCAGCACAGCAAGCTCAGCCTGCGCGAGGCACCGATGCTGCTGATGGAGTTTCACGGCTCGCCCGCCGGCGTGCGCGAGCAGGCCGAAACGGTGCAGGCCATCGCGGGCGAGCACGGCGGCGCCGGCTTCGAGTGGGCCGACACGCCCGAGGAGCGCACCCGCCTGTGGACGGCGCGGCACAAGGCCTATTTCGCCGGCGTACAAAGCCGCCCCGGCTGCCGCTGCATCACCACCGACGTCTGCGTGCCGATCTCGCGCCTGGCCGACGCCGTGCTGGCCAGCGTGCAGGAAGCCGACGCCAGCGGCATCCCCTACTTCCTGGTCGGCCACGTGGGCGACGGCAACTTCCACATGGGCTACCTGATCGACCCCGACGACGACGCCGAGCGCGCCCGCGCCGAACAGCTCAACCATCAGGTGGTCGAACGCGCGCTGGCCCTGGGCGGCACCTGCACCGGCGAGCACGGCGTCGGCCTGCACAAGATGGGCTTTCTGCTCGACGAAGCCGGCGCCGGGGCGGTGGCGCTGATGCGCACCATCAAGCAGGCGCTGGACCCGCACAACATCCTGAACCCGGGCAAGGTGCTGGCACCGTAGGCCGGCGCTCAGCCTGGTTCGTGACCGGCCGGCGCTCAGCCTGGTTCGTGACCGGCCGGCGCTGCTGCCGACGGGTCGGCGGCGGCGGCCGCCATGCCACCGCGCCAGCGCCGCACCACGCGCTGAAAGAACAGCGCGTTGGGAATCTGCAGCAGCCGCCCGCCGCCATCGGTTTCCTGCAACGTGGTGTAGAGCAGGTTGATGTCCACCACACGGCCCTTGGCGCCGGGTTTTTCGGCGCTGTCCAGCACCTCCAGGTCGTCGCCCAGCCGAAACGGCTGCGCCACCATGATGAGCAGCGCGCAGAACAGGTTGGACAGCACGCTCCAGGCGGCAAAGAAGGCCACCGCCGCCACCGCGGCAAAGCCGGTGAAGGCGGTCCACAGCACCTCGGCCGACACCCCCAGCCGGCCCAGCACCAGCAGCGCCGTGGCGACGATGATCAGCCAGCGCAGCACCCCGCGCAGCGGCAGCACGATGGCCGGCGGCAGGGCGTACAGGCGCGCCAGGCGCAGCACCAGGCGCTTGAGCAGCCAGTGCAGCAGCCAGGCGGCCAGCACGATCAGCGCCACCTGCAGCGCCGGCACCAGCACGTCCAGCCATTCCTGCACCCAGTCGGGCAGGCTGGCGCGGCGGCGGCGGATCAACTCAAGCAGGCTCATGGGCAACGGGCGGCAGCGCGCGGCGGCGGGCCCGGCCTGCGCGCCACGGGTTCACACGGCTTCGCGTTCAGAGACATGGCCCCAGACCGATGACCGCTTGGTGATCGAAGCGCCGCCAGGTCATCCGCCATTGGCCCATCTGAAAGCGAGCCCGCATCGGGCAATCGAACCTTAAGCCACCAGCGCCCGTATGGCAAGCGCCGGCAGCTATGATTATCGTAGCATGCGCGGGTTCGTCCGGGTGCCCCGCGCCACCCGCACCCGGCCATGCCGGTGTGACCGGCGCTCAGCGCCGGCGCGTCGGTGCGCGCTTGCTGGGCGCGCTCTTGGGTGCGTTTTCGGGTACGTAGGTCTGGCTGGGCGCGGCCCCGCCGTCCACACCCAGGCGACCGCCGCCGCCCAGGCCCTGGCCTTGCACGCTTTGCGCGCGGTAGTTGCGCAGGCTGCGCACCATCTGGTTGAAGGCGTCCATGAAGGCGGCGCTGATGACCTTGCCCTGCGGCGTGTTGGTGTAGCCGCCCAGGCCGGCACCGGCACGGCCGCCGAACAGGCCGCCGAACAGGTTGAGGTCGGTCTTGGAGGCGCTGCCTTCCGACGCCGCCACCTGCACGCCGGAGCGGTTGTCCACCAGGGTCAGCATGGCGCTGGCCTCACGCGTCTGCAGGCCGCCACCGATGGCCGCCACGGCGCGGCCGCTGCCGCCACCGATCAGGCCGCCCAGCACGCCGCCGATGCCGCCGGCGTTGTCGGCGCTGAACACGATCTCGGGCGACAGCGCGTAGTCGGAGGCCACCATCTGGCCCTTGCCGAAATTGCTGCCGCCGCGCATCTCGCCCGACTGCATCAGTTCGCGCTCGCGGCTCATGGCGCGCATGCCGGCGGCGCCGCGCTCGACCACTACGAAGCAGTTGGACTGCTGCACCAGCAGGCGCAGCAGGTTGGCGGTGGGCGGCAGCTTGTATTCACCGGTCAGGATGGTGTACCAGCCGGCGGTCTGGTTTTCCACCAGCGACACCGTGCCCAGCGGCGAGTCACACTTTTCCAGCGCCGTGTTCTCGCCCGAGGTGGCGGCGCCGGCGGCGCTGCCGGTGGCCACGGTCTTGGCCTCCGGGCTGCCCATCTTCATGCTGGTGGTTTCGCAGCCGCTCAACAGCAGCGCCGCACCAGCGGCCAGCAGCAGGGCGCAAGACTTTTTGTTGTTCAACATCGTTTGCTCTCCTGTGAAAGGGCGACCGTGACGATGCGCCCGGGTGCCCGCCCCGCCGATCGCGGCGGCTGGCACGGATGATAAAGCGCCCGCCGGCATGCCGAACCCCCGATCAACCCGCACGGCGGCGCAGGCGCCGAAGGCGCAGCCGGCAGGTGGTCCGGCAGGGCTGCGGGCACCGAGCGCGCCGATGGGGCGGCCGGCCGGCCGGCGGCAGGAGCGCGCCCGCAGGCGCCGCGCCGCCGTCAGCGGAAGCTGGGTTCCTGCAGCAGGCGCTGCACGTCGCGGTCGTTGGGCAGCGCGTAGTCGTGGCCGCGCAGGATGCGGCTGTCTTCGGTGCGCACCAGCTTGATGCTGACGTAGGTGTAGTCGGAGGCGGGCGAGTAGGTGCCCACCAGCACCACGGCGGCGTTCTGGCTGCGCGCGATTTCGCGCAGCTCGCGCGACAGCAGCAGCTCGCCCGTGCCTTCGCGCACGAACAGCTCGCCGCGCAGCTTGACTTCCTTGACGTTGAAGCCCTGCGCCGCCATGTGCGAGGCGTACTGCTCCGACAGCGTGCGGCCCAGCGGGGCCGAGCGCGTCAGGTTGTTGACGTTGACCACCGTGGCCACCAGCACCGGGCCGCCAGCCAGGGTGTCGGCAGGCAGGCCTTCGACCAGCTTGCCGACGGCCGCGCGGCCGCTGTCGAGGAAGGCGTTGTGGGCCGCCGTTTCATAGGTGGGGCCGGCGCGGCGCACCGGCGCCGCATCACCGAAGGTGGAGCAGCCGGCCAGCGAGGCCAGCGCCAGGGTGAGGGCAAGGGGTGCGAACTTCCTCATGACACCACCTTCAGGTTGACGGCCTTGTAACCGGGCGCCGAGCGCATGAACAGCGGCGCGTCGACGTTTTCCAGGTAGTACACGTCGGTCTTGCGGCTGACGAAGCGGCCGCGGTTGCTGACCGTGGTGGTCAGGATCAGCTCGGTGTTGGTGGGGCCGCCGGTATACACGCTGGCGCCGTAGTCGGCCGCGGCGGCCAGGCCCAGGGTGGCGATCAGCTTGGCGTCCAGGTGCTCCAGGCGCAGGCCGTAGGCGGCCATCAGACCGGCCGCCAGCACGGTGAACTGACCGGGCACGAAATGCGGGCGCGGGCTGTCGTGGCGCACCACCTGGGTCTGGTAGGTGACCTCCAGCGCGTCCTGGTCACGGCAGGCGGGGGTGGCGGCGCAGGCCTGCGTCTGCCAGGCGACGGCCGCCGCCTGGTCGGGCTGCATGTAGACCGTCTGGCCGCTTTGCACCAGCTTGGTGATCAGGAATTCGCGAAAACCGCGGTCGAACGCCGAGGGGTTGGCCGGCAGACCCACCACCATCGGTGTGTTGGCCGGCACCTGGGCGTTCTTCAGGGAGGCCAGGGTCTGCGTGACCACGTCGTTGGACAGCAGCTCCCAGTGACCGGCCGAGCGCACCTTGGGCTGCACGGTGAGGTCGAAGTTCTCGGCCAGGGGAATGGGTGCCTTGGTGGCACAGCCGGACAGGGTCGCCAGGCCCGCCGCCAGCACGAACGCGCTGATGCGCAATGTACGCTTCATGGTTTCTCCTCGAACAGGTGCAAAGCCGAGCCACAGAGGCGGCCGGCCAACGGAGTCATTTGAATACATTTTGCGCACTCTGTTGAGGCGACACAACAAGAAGCCGCGCCAAGTGCATCAGGAAGTCAGGATTTGTTGTTTTTGTTCACAGCGCCTGCGATAGCCCGCAGGCGCGCGGCGGAGTCGCCACCGCCCGGCCTTGCCGCCAAATGCTGCATATTTAACCTAGAAACGGCAGTTGACCGCTTGTCAACGTCGGGCAGACCGCATCGATGCGGGGTTTCGCGGCTGCGATGGCCTTCACCTCCTGGGTGAGCACGCTGCGCACCCACCCGCACCGCGCTCGGCGCGCCATGCGGCGTTGCTCCTCCTTGCGGGCAGGAGCCCGCGGCGTCGTCGCGTCTTGCCTGGCACCCCGATCACGGCACGGGCGGGCGCGTCCAACTGCCGTTTCTAGGTTTAATAGCTATTAGCGCTTTATGGGCGGGCCCCAGACCCAGAAATGGTGCCGGATCAGTGCCCTCAGCCGAGGTGCGGTCGTTGCAGCACGTCGATCCGCGCAGGCGGCAGGTTGGCCAGCACTCGCTCACGCGCACAGCCCGACAGGCCCGTCACCTGCCAGGGCGAAGGCCCCCGCAGCGCATAGGTGAACTGCAGCAGGCGCCCGCCCGGCGCCAGCGTCTGCGCCCCGGCCTGCAGGATGCGCTGACGCAGCTGCGGCGGAATCGACAGCAGCGGCAGGCCGGACACGATGCAGTGCACCGGCCGGGGCGCGCCATCGTCGCCGCGCGGCCAGTCGGGTGCGCGCTGCAGCAGGGCCAGCTCGGCGGCATCGCCCTGCACCACCCGCACCTGCGGGAAGCGCTGCGCCAGGTGCCGCGCCAGCACCGGCGACTGTTCGATCACCACCAGACGTTGGGGCGCCACACCGCGCGCCAGCAGGGCGGCGGTGATGACGCCGGTGCCACCGCCCAGCTCGACCACCAGGCCCGGCGCGTCGGGATCGACCCAGGCCGCCATGCGTGCCGCCAGCTGGGGCGAGCTGGCGCAGATGGCCCCCACCCGGGCCGGCTGCGCCACCAGGGCGCGCAGGAACAGCGAGTGCGACGAGCCGTTGACGACCTGCTCTACGGCCCGGCGCATGCGCAGTACGCCGGCGCGCGCGGCCCGCAGGGTCAGCAGCGGTGCCGCCCTGGCCGGACCACGGCGGCGCGCCAGCCGGACCACGGCGCGCACGCCAGGGCGCTGCGGCACGTCGGCAGCGCCGGACGAAGAAGGATCGGACACGCTCATGGTTCGACCGTTCAACGCCCGAAGATGCCGCGCAGCAGGTTGCCCGGGTTGAGCAGGATCTGCGCCGGCGAGCCGTCGTCCGGCCGGGGCTCGGCGCCTTGCCCGGTGGCACCGGCGCTGGCGCCGCCGCCCGGCCGGGCACCGCGCATGGCGGCACCGCTGTCGCCCAGCATGGCCATGGTGTGGGCCTTGACGCGCACGCGCACCGCCCATTCGGGCTCCCAGCGCGCCTTCGGGTCGGCCGGACGGGGCGGGTGCACGATGTGGCTCTCGCCCCCGAAGGCCATCATGCGCAGCATGGGGGTGGCGTCGCTGCCGCCGGCGGCGAAGATGCCGCGCGGAATGGCGCACTGGGTGACGTCGGCCCCCAGCAGCACGCGCTCACGCACCCAGCGCTCGATGGTGGCGTTGGGCAGGTAGTCGAACAGGCCCATGCCGGTGTCCGGCGTTTCGGCGCTGGACCACAGGATCATGTCGTCGCCGGCCGACGCCATGGCGTGCAGATAGTAGGCGCGCGCATGGGGCACGGCGCGCCATTGGGTGGCGATGCTGTCCTGCACGCCGCCGCTGGGGCTGAGCTCGATCGGCGGCATCAGGTCCTGGGCGCTGCCCAGAGTGAACTTCATCGACGCCGGCACCCCTTCGCCCAGCACCTGGTGTTCGCCCACCAGCGAGCTGCCGCGCGGCACCGCCGCCTGGCTGCGTTCGTTGGGATACAGCACATGGCCCGGGCCGACGCGCGCGCCGCGTTCGGGCACCACGCGCCCGGCAAAGGCCTGCGCCAGCTGTGCCGCGCCGGCCTGGGCCAGATCGATCACGCGCGGCTGGCCGGCGCGCACCTCGGGCCCGCAACCCCAGTAGATCAGCAGGCGCCCGCGCGGCGGCTGGCGCGTGTACTCCTCGGGCATGTCGCCCGGCTCGGAGGGCGCGCGGGGTTCGGCACGCGGCGGCAGCAGCGGCAGGCTGTCGCCCATGCGCATGCCGGGCGGGATGGCCTGGCGTGCCTCGACACCGGGGCGCAGGCTGTTGTGCAGCGCGATGTCGACGATGCGCGGCGGCATCACCGCCGCACCGCGCGCCATGCCGTAGTGCGGCGGCCCGCCCATGCCGGCGGGTGCGCCGCCGCCCAGCATGCCCATCAGGCCGCCGGCCGCGCCCAGCTCCATCTCGGGCATGCCGGCCATGCCGCCGGTGGACAGGTCGATCCACAGCTGCGCCCTGGGCGCGCGCGCGGCCTGCGCCGAGGCGACGCCCGCCACACCCCCACCCAGGGCGGCCAGCAGCAGCACATGTCGGACGAGCGATGGCACCAGGCTCATGATGGGATTCCTGCGTTCGTTTCGGTGATGTGGCGCACACGCCGTGCGGACGATGGTTCAGTGTATGCCGATCGGGCGCCGTGCAGCGCATTCGGGCCCCTGCATCATCCGCCGCGCAGCCGCTCGATCAGCCCGTTGAGCTCGTCCAGCGACGCGAACTGGATCACCACTTCGCCCGCCTGGGCCGCCGCGCCGCCGCGCCGGCCGCTTTTTCTGACCCGCACCTCGACCTGCGCCAGCAGCAGGTCGGACAGCTCCTCCTCCACCCGCCGCACGTCGCCCGACTTGTCGGGCGCGCGCGCGCGCTGGCGCGGCGCCGTCAGGTTGAATTCGGCCGACAGCTTGCGCGCCAGCGCCTCGGTTTCGCGCACGCTGAGCTGGCGCGCCGCCACCTGGTGGGCCGCGGTGATCTGCGCCGCGCCTTCCAGCGCCAGCAGCGCGCGCGCGTGGCCCATGTCCAGGTCGCCGGCCATCAGCATGGTCTGCACCGGTTCGGAAAGCTGCAGCAGGCGCAGCAGGTTGCTGGCGGCGCTGCGGCTCTTGCCGACCGCCTGTGCGGCCTGCTCGTGGGTGAGGCCGAACTCCTCGACCAGGCGCCGGATGCCCTGGGCTTCTTCCAGCGGGTTGAGGTCTTCGCGCTGAATGTTTTCGATCAGCGCCATGGCGGCGGCGGCCTCGTCGGGCACGTCGCGCA
>JADLIA010000065.1 GCA_020848515.1 Rubrivivax sp.
AGGCTTTGGCGAGGGCAACTTCAAGGCCCTGTTCGAGACCATGGAGCTCGACCAGATGCGCCGCGGCGTGCTGACCCAGAAGCCCGCCTGAGGCCGGCGCCGGCGGCGCCGCCGCGACAACCCCTGGGCATCCGTACGCCGAAGGCGCAAGAAGCATTCATTGGCTGTTTCTGCGTGCACTGCGTTCGCTATGGCGGGCCTCCTCGGCCCGACCCAAGTCAGGAGTCAAAACGGGTGCCAGCGCTTGATGGTCAAGCGCCAGCAGCTATTTATTCCGTAGCAACTCGCGGCAGACCGAAGGCCAGGGCGCCCAGCGCGCCCTGGGCCAGGCCGTACAGGCCGTAGATCACCCCCACCCCCACCGCCGCCGCCGGCGCCACGCCGAACGGCGCCAGCGCCGCCACCGCCGCCGCCTCGCGCGTGCCCCAGCCGCCCACGCTGACCGGCAGCGCCGCCATCAGGAACACCGGCGCGATGGCCCAGGCCCACACCGCCAGCGGCTGCACCACGCCCAGCGCCAGCGCGCCGGCCGCCAGCGCCGCCGCCGACAGCCCCTGCACCGCCGCCGAGGCCAGCGCCTGCCACAGCAGCTGGCGGCGAAAGTCGGGCCGCGCCGCCGCCAGCCGCAGCGGCGCCAGCCAGCCGCCGCTGCCCGGGCGCGCGCGCCCCAGCGCCGGCAAGGCCCAGGGCAGCGCCAGCCACAGGGCGCTGCCGGCCAGCAGCAGCGCCGCCAGCGGCGCCGGCGGCAGGTGCAGCCAGGGCCCCAGCACCGGCGCACAGGCGGCCGCCCCCAGAGCGCCGATGGCGCACAGCATCCACAGCCCACTCAGGCGGTCCAGCAGCACCGACCAGCCGGCCGCCGCCGTCGCCTGCCCGGCGCGGCGCAGCATCACGGCCCGGTACAGATCGCCCCCCACCACCGCGCCCGGCAGCAGGGTGTTCAGGCCGATGGCCTGGAAGTACCAGCGCGCCGCCTCGCGCGCGCTCAGCTCGGCGCCCAGCCAGCGCGCCAGCGCGCGCCAGCGCAGCGCCGACACCGCGTTGGAGCCGATGGCCGCCAGCAGGCCCGCCAGCAGCCAGGCCGGATCGGCCTGACGCCACTGCGCCAGCACCCGCGCCGGATCGGCCAGCGTCAGCACCCCGGCCAGCAGCGCCAGGCCCAGCAGGGCCCGCAGCACGGCCTTGAGGGGGCGCTTCACGCTATCTTATTAGTAGCTGTCGGCGCAGGTGGGACGGGCGCTGAAGCCTGTTGTGGCTCATCGTCCGGACGCAGCTCGGTGGCATGGAACTGGGGCGCCCCGCCGGCCTCGTGGTAGACCCGGATCAGCAGCTCGCCGATCAGCCCGGCGGCGATCAGCTGCGCCCCCATCAGCACCAGCATCGCGCCCACCAGCAGCAGCGGGCGCCCGCCGATGTCCTCGCCCAGCAGCTTTTGCAGCAGCAGCCAGCCCAGGATCAGCAGCCCGGGCGCCGTCAGCCACAGGCCCAGGCCGCCGAAGGCGTGCAGCGGGCGCTGGCGGTAGCGCATGAAGAAGACGATCAGGATCAGGTCCAGGATGACGCGGAAGGTGCGGTCGATGCCGTACTTGGACACCCCGCGCGTGCGCGCATGGTGGCGCACCGGCACCTCGGTGATGCGCGCCCCGGCCTCCCTGGCCAGCGAAGGGATGAAGCGGTGCAGCTCGCCATACAGGCGGATGCGGTCGATGATGGGGCGGCGGTAGGCCTTGAGCGCGCAGCCGTAGTCGTGCAGGTGCACGCCGGTGGCGCGCGAAATCAGGCGGTTGGCAATGCGCGAGGGCAGTTTGCGCGACAGCTCGGCGTCCTGGCGGTCCTTGCGCCAGCCGCTCACCATGTCCACCTCGGGGTCGTTTTCGAGCCGTTCGAGCAGCAGCGGGATGTCGCCCGGTTCGTTCTGCAGGTCGGCGTCCAGCGTCACCACGTAGCGCCCGCGCACGCGGTCGAAGCCGGCCTGCAGCGCGCTCGACTGGCCGTAGTTGCGCGCCAGCAGCACCGGGCGCAGCCAGGGGCGGCCGGCGGCCAGCTCGCGCAGGCGGGCGCGACTGCCGTCGCTGGAGCCATCGTCCACCGCCAGCAGCTCGAAGCTGAGCGCCTGCCCGGCCATGGCGGCGGCGATGCGCTCGACCAGATCGGGCAGGTTGTCGACTTCGTTGTAGATCGGCACCACGATGGACACATCGGGCGCCGTGGAGCGGTCGGTGCTCATGGGGCGGGTGCTGGCGGGATAATCGCGCGATTGTGCCTTGCGCCGCCACGGCGGGTGACGGCACGGTGCCACCCCGACTCCGATGAACCTCACCGCCGCGCCCGGCGTGCCGCTTGTGCGCTCGCCCGTCACCCATCCCCTGGCCTGGCTGCTGGCGCTGGCGCTGGCGCACGTGGCGGTGCGGGTGGCCATTTCGCCGGCGCTCAAGTGGGACGAGGCAGAGCAGATGCTGTGGTCGCAGCAACTGGCGCTGGGCTACGGCGCGCAGCCGCCGCTCTACACCTGGCTGCAATGGGGCGTCAATCGGCTGGTCGGCCCCAGCGTGCTGGCGCTGTCGCTGCTCAAGCACGCGCTGCTGGCGCTGACCTACGCCCTCATGTGGCTGGCCGGGCGCGAGCTGCTGGCGCCGCGCGGGGCCTGGTGGGCCGCCGCCAGCCTGATGCTGCTGCCGACCCTGGGCTGGTATTCGGTGCGCGACCACACCCACACCGTGCTGGTCACCGCCATGGCCTGCGGTGCCTGGTGGCTGCTGCTGCGCATCGTGCGCCAGCCGCGCCCGCTCGAGTTCGCCGCCCTGGGCCTGGTGTGCGGCCTGGGCATGCTGGCCAAGTACAGCTTTGCCCTGGTGGCCGGCGCCATGCTGCTGGCCGCGCTGTCGGAGCCGCAGGCGCGGCGCGCCCTGCTGTCGCGCGGCTGGTGGTGGGCGCCGCTGGTGGGGCTGCTGGTGGTGCTGCCGCACCTGGGCTGGCTGCTGTCGCACCTGTCCGAGGCCACCGCCGGCACCCTGAGCAAGATGGAGATCGACGCCGCCCGCGGCCCGCTCAAGGGCGCGCGCCACCTGCTGCAGGGCGTGGCCGGCACCCTGCTGCTGTTCGCGCTGTTCGCGCTGTGGGCGTTTGGTGGCGCCTGGTGGCGCTCGCCGCGGCAGCCGGCCCTGCCCTGGGCGCAGCGGGTGTTCGGCCGCTATCTGCTGCTGGTGCTGGTGGCGCTGCTGGGCATGGTGCTGGCCGGGGTGACCGAGTTCAAGGGCCGCTGGCTGCTGCCGCTGCTGTGCGTGGTGCCGCTGGCGGCGTTCGCGGCGCGGCCCGAGCTGCAGCAGCACCCGCGCGGCGCGCGCTACACCGGCGCCATCGTCGCCATGGCGCTGCTGATCCTGCTGGCGGCCGGTCTGCGGCCCTGGTTCAGCGGCCTGCGCGGTGAGGTCGACGAGCTCAACCACCCGGCGGCCGAACTGGGCGCCGCCCTCAGCGCCGCCGGCTACGACGGCCGCAGCCCCATCATTGCCGCCGACCACATGATGGCCGGCCTGCTGCGCACGCGCTTTCCGCGCGCCTCGGTCGGCTCCTGCACCGTCAAGGACGACGACCCGCTGAGCGACTGCGTGGCGGCCCTGGTGGCGCGTGCCCGGGCGGCCGGCCAGGGCTGGCTGCTGGTGTCGCGCACCGACCGGCTGGAGCCCGACTGGTGGGCGCTGGCCACGGCGCGCCTGCCGGCGCGGCCGGTGCGCAGCATCGAACTGCCCTTGCGCATGGTGCGCGACGGCACGCCGCCGGCGCATTACCAGTACCTGTGGCAGCCGGCCGCGCCGGCCCCCGACCAACCTCAGTGAGCCCAAGCCCATGAAAGTCACCGTATTCGGCACCGGCTACGTCGGCCTGGTGCAAGGCGCCGTGCTGGCCGACGTCGGCCACCATGTGCTGTGCATCGACGTCGACGAGGCCAAGGTGGCCGCGCTGCGCGCCGGCCGCATCCCGATCCACGAACCCGGCCTGGACGCCCTGGTGCGTGCCGGCCAGGCGGCCGGGCGGCTGCGCTTTTCCACCGACGCCGCCGAGGGCGTGGCGCATGGCGAGCTGCTGTTCCTGGCCGTTGGCACCCCGCCCGACGAAGACGGCAGCGCCGACCTGCAGCATGTGCTGGCGGTGGCGCGCAGCATCGCCACCCACATGACGGTGCCCAAGACCCTGGTCAACAAGTCCACCGTGCCGGTGGGCACCGCCGACCGCGTGGCCGAGGTGGTGCGCGCCGTGCTGCGCGAGCGCGGGGTGCAGATCGCCTTCGACGTCGTCTCCAACCCCGAATTCCTGAAGGAAGGCGCGGCCGTGGCCGACTGCCAGCGGCCCGACCGCATCGTCATCGGCACCGCAAGCGCCGCCGCCGAGGCGCAGTTGCGCGAGCTGTACGCGCCCTTCAACCGCAACCACGACCGCATGGTGGTGATGGACGTGAAAAGCGCCGAGCTGACCAAGTACGCCGCCAACGCCATGCTGGCCACCAAGATCAGCTTCATCAACGAAATCGCCAGCCTGGCCGAGCGCCTGGGCGCCGACGTCGAGGCGGTGCGCCGCGGCATCGGCAGCGACCCGCGCATCGGCTACCACTTCATCTACCCCGGCATGGGCTACGGCGGCAGCTGCTTTCCCAAGGACGTGCAGGCGCTGATCCACACCGCGCAGTCGGTCGGCTTCGAGCCCGAGCTGCTGCAGGCGGTGGAGCGGCGCAACCAGGCGCAGCGCCAGCGGCTCGGCCAGCGCATCGTGGCGCACTACGGTGGCACGCTGGCGGGCAAGACCATCGCCGTCTGGGGCCTGGCCTTCAAGCCCGACACCGACGACATGCGCGAGGCGCCAAGCCGCACCCTGCTGGCCCAGCTGTGGGCCGCCGGCGCCCGGGTGCGCGCGCACGACCCGGTGGCCATGGACGAGGCGCGCCGCATCTTCGGCGCCCGGCCCGACCTGGTGCTGTGCGACAGCCCGTCCGAGGCGCTGACCGGCGCCGATGCGCTGGCCATCGTCACCGAGTGGAAGCAGTTTCGCGTGCCCGACTTCGACCAGCTGGCACAGCGGTTGGCCGACCGCATCGTGTTCGACGGCCGCAACCTGTACGAACCGGCCCTGCTGGCGCGCCACGGCCTGGCTTACGAATCCATCGGCCGGCCCGGCGTGCGGCCGCTCACCTGAGCTTCCATGACTATCGATTGGATAGCTGTTGGCGCAGGATGGATAAGCCCCAACGGCCGATTGGGCGCTTAAGCCTGGGTGTCGGCAGTCGCCTGCCGCCGGCGCTTCGGGTATCTTGTGCGCCATGCCACCGCCACCCGCCCCAGACCGTCGCCGCGCCTGCCAGCGCCTGCTCGGCGCGGCCCTGCTGAGCCCGCTGCTGCCGGCCCTGCTGGCCTGCGCCGGCGGCGCGTCCGGCGGCTGGCTGCTGCCCGTCGCGCGGCTGGACGAGCTGCTGGCGCGGCGCTTTCCGGTCACCCGCAGCCTGGCCGGCCTGGCCGATCTGACCCTGCACTCGCCGCGCCTGAGCCTGCTGCCGGCGGCCAACCGCGTGGCCACCGCGCTCGATCTGGTGCTGACCGAGCGCCTGGGCGGGCGCCGCTACACCGGCGCCATCGAGCTCGACAGTGCCCTGCAGCTCGACCTGCAGCAGGGCGCCGTGCGCCTGAGCGCGGTGCGCGTGCAGCGCCTCGGCCTCGACCAGCTGCCGCCCGCCGCGCAGACGCTGCTGGCGCGCCACGCCCCGCCCGTGGTCGAGCAGCTGCTGGAAGGGCTGGTCATCTACCGCCTGCCGCCCGAACGCCTGGCCACCCTGCGCGCGGCCGGGCGCGGCGCGCCGCCCCAGCTGCGCGTGCAGCCCGACGGCCTGCGCCTGGAGCTGGCGCCCTGAGCCGCGGCGAACCCATCGCGCCGGCCCGCGGAGACCGCCCGGCCGTGCCTGCGACCTTCGTATGATGATCGCAGCACCTCATATCCACCACCACCCAAGGAGACATGCCATGCCCAACACCCACCTGCTGATCGGCCAGGGCGCGCACAAGGTCATCGCGCTGCACGGCTGGTTCGGCCACGCGCGCGGCTGGGGCCCGCTGACCCAGCACCTGAACGGCAGCGACTTCAGCTACGCCTTCATGGACCAGCGCGGCTACGGCGGCATGCGCGGCTCGGGCGGGCCCTACACCGTCGAGCAGATCGCCCAGGACGCGCTGGCGCTGGCCGACCAGCTGGGCTGGCAGCGTTTTTCGCTGATCGGCCATTCGATGGGCGGCAGCGCCATCCAGCAGGTGCTGGTGGCCGCGCCCGCGCGCGTGCGTGCGCTGGTGGCCGTCACCCCCGTCTCGGCCACCGGCGTGCCGTTCGATGACCAGGGCTGGCAACTGTTCACCGCCGCCGGCAGCGACCCGGCGGCGCGCCGCGGCATCATCGACTTCACCACCGGCAACCGCCTCACCGGCACCTGGCTGGACGCCATGGTGGCCAGCACGCAGCAGCATTCGGACGACGCGGCGGTGGCCGGCTACCTGCTGTCCTGGGCCCGGACCGCCTTCGTCGAGAAGATCCAGGGCCAGCAGCTGCCGGTGCTGGTGCTGCCCGGTGAACACGACCCCGCACTGGGCGAAGCCGCCTGCCGCGCCACCTGGATGCAGCACTACCCGAACGCGCAGCTCGAGCTGGTGCGCAACGCCGGCCACTACCCGATGGACGAGGCACCCATCATCCTGGCCACGCAGATCGAGAAATTCCTCGCCACGGTGCCGGCGTAGTCGCCGCGCGAACTATCAAAAACATAGCTGCCGGCGCTGACTGGATGGGCGCTGGATGCCGATTGGGCTCGGATCGTGCGGGTTCCGGCGATGCGCGCCATGGCGCGCGGCGACCCTACAGCAGCCCGTCGATCGGCAGCAGCGACAGCAGGCCCAGCATGATGCGGCTCCACCAGGTGCTGCCCGGTTCGTCGCGCTGGAGCACCGGCGGCTCAGCGGCGCTCAGCCACTCGATCTGCCCGCTCTCGGACAGGCGCAGGGTGTAGGCGCTGCGCGGCACCTCGGTGTCGAAAGTCTGTTCGATCTGGCGCGCCAGCTCGGGGCTGTGGATGACGAAGCCCAGCTCGGTGTTGAGCAGCGCCGAGCGCGGGTCGAAGTTGAACGAGCCGACGAAGGCGCGCTGGCCGTCGACCGCGAAGACCTTGGCGTGCAGGCTCGAGCCCGAGCTGCCCAGCCGATTCGGACGCACGAGCGAGCCCCGGGCCGCCGGCGCGAGGCGCTGCATCTCGTACAGCGCCACGCCGGCCTGCAGCAGCGCCGTGCGGTGCCTGGCGTAGCCGGCGTGCACCAGGGGCACGTCGCTGGCCTCGTAGGCGTTGGTCAGGATGAGCACCTTCACGCCGCGCAGCTGCAGACGTATCAAGGCCTCGGCGCCCGCGTTCGTGGGCACGAAATACGGTGACACCAGGGCCACCGAGCGCTGCGGCACGCCCAGCGCGCGGTGCAGTTGATCGACCAGCAGACCGCTGCGCTGCGCCTGCGCCAGGCCCTTGGCCGGATCGTCGCTCACCATGTCCACGCGGCTCCATTGCAGCGCCAGCCGCTGGTTCAGCAGATCGGTCATGAAGGGCGCGCGCTGCGCCGCCTGGGCATAGGCGCGGCCGGCGTCGGACTGGGCCAGCGCGCCTGCACGGGCGGCCAGCGCGGGCACGGTGCTCGGATCGGCCGCCGGCAGGACGTCCTGGGCGGGCCAGGACGATGCACTGGCCCAGTAGCGGTCGAAGTCGGCCGACACCTCGGACACGATGGGGCCGACCGCCAGCACATCCAGGTCGGCGAACACCACGCCCTCGGTGGCACCGAAGTATTCATCGCCCACGTTGCGCCCGCCCACGATGCTGGCCTGGTTGTCGGCGGTGAACGACTTGTTGTGCATGCGCCGGTTGACGCGGGCGAAGTCGGTCAGGTAGCCCAGCGGCTTGAGCCAGCGCGGCAGGAGAGGATTGAACAGCCGCACCTCGATGCGGGGATACTGCGCCAGCGCCGCCAGTTCGCGGTCCAGGCCGCCGGTGCCGCCGTCGTCCAGCAGCAGGCGCACCCGCACCCCGCGTTCGGCCGCGCGGACCAGCTCGTGCAGCAGCATGGTGCCGGTGTGGTCGCCGCGCCAGATGTAGTACTGCACGTCGAGGCTGCGCTCGGCCTGGTGGGCCAGCAGCATGCGCGCCGCGAAGGCATCGAGCGGGTCGGACAGCAGGTGGGTGCCGCTGCGGCCCGGGTGCCGCGAGACCTGCGGGGCCAGGGCGCGGCCCAGTGAAGTCTGCAGCGCCTCGCCCTCATCGAGCGCGCGTGATGCCGTCCGCTCGGGAAGCGGTGGCAGGGCGCAGCCGGCCAGCAAGGCGGCGCCGGCCGCGCCCAGGGACAGCAAGCGTAGAAGGGGTGACACCGGTGGGCCCGAGCAGGGGGTTCATGGTAACCCGTGCGCCCACGCCGTCCTCAACGGCCATGGGTGCAAACCCGCGCCATGGCGGAGCTATGGCTGTGGTCTGCGCCTCATCCCGGCCAAAAGTCCAGCGGTCTTATGGGGGTTCCCTCAAGCACGCAACACCACACCAGGAGGTCGGGCGCCGCTGGCTGGCTGCGCCTGGACGGCCTCAGGCCGGCCGCGGCAGGCGCAGCTGGCGCGCCTGCAGCAGGGCGCCCAGCTCGCGCACGCTGTGCTCCAGCGCGGCGCGCAGCGGCTGGCGTGCCAGCCCGCTCAACTGGGCGTCGAGCAGCGGCGCGCAGCCGTTCTGCGCCGCCGCGATCAGCCTCAGCATGTCGGTTTCATCGGCGGTCAGCCGCGGCTCGCCCGGCGGGTTGACCCACAGGCGGCGCCGCTGCGAAAACGCCAGCGCGCACAGAAAGGCGCAGAAAGCGCGCAACACCTCGCGCCCGTCCAGGCCGCAGGCGCAGCGGAATTCGTGCGTCACCAGCGGGCATTCGACGCCGCGCACCATGATCAGCCGCCACGAGCGCACCAGCAGCTGCGTGCAGGGGTCGTGGCCCGCCTCGGGTTCCGGTTTCAGGGTTGCCTGCATGTGCCGTGCCTCGCGGTCGTTGGTATGGGGCACGACTATACATGCGAATAATTCTCATTTGCAAGCCCTGCGACGGGTGGCCTCAGGCCGCCGGGACTTGCAGGCCCCGCTGCACCGCCGGCCGGGCGACGAAGGCGTCCAGCACGCGCCGCACCTGGACAAAGCGCTCGAAGCCGACCAGCTCGCCCGCCTCGTAAAAACCCACCAGGTTGCGCACCCAGGGGAAGATGGCGATATCGGCGATGCTGTAGTCGCTGCCCAGCACCCAGTCGCGGCCCTGCAGCTGGCGCTCCAGCACGCCCAGCAGGCGCACGCTTTCGGCCACG
>JADLIA010000066.1 GCA_020848515.1 Rubrivivax sp.
CGCAGGCGCGCCGTGCCATCGATCGGGAAGGCGGCCAGCTGCCCGTGCAGCTGGGCCGGATCGACGCCGCTCAGGCGGGCGTCGATCTGCCAGGGCGGCGCCGCTTCGGTGGCGCGGCGCCAGTGGCCGTCCAGCTCCAGGGTGCCGCCGCCGGCGCGCGCCTTGAGTGTGCGCACGCGGGCGGTGTCGTCCTGCCACAGGGCGTCGGCCTGCAGCGCCTGCACCGGCAGGCGGCCCTGGTCCCAGGGGCCGGCGGCGGGGTTGGTGAGGTCGGCCACCAAGGCCCAGCCGGTCTGGGCGGTGCCGGGCAGGGGCATGAGGTCGAGCGCCCCGTTCAGCCACGTGTGTGGCGCCTGGGACCACAGCGCGGCCAGGTCGAGCGCGTGCACGCGGGCATGCGCCTCGGCCACCGGCTGTGCGGCCCAGGGGGTGAGGCGGGCGCTGAGGCGCACCTGGGGCGACGCCTGCGCCGCCGCGGCGGGCGGCGTCGGCGCCCGGGGCTGCTGCTGCGGCGCGCGCGCGGCAAAGCCGAGCAGCGGCGGCAGGGCGGGCGGCTCGGGTGCGGTGCCGGGCGCCGCCGCCTGCAGGTCGGCCTGCGCCTGCAGTTCGGTCAGCGGGCCGCGCAGTGTGGCCTGCAGCGTCAGCGGCAGCGCAGCGGCGCCGCCCGGCACGGTGGCGCTGAGCGCACCGGTCAGCGCCAGGTCGAGCCGGATCGGCGCATGGGCGGTGGCGGCGGCGTGCAGCCGGTAGCGGCCCTGCTCGAAGCGGGCGCGCTCCAGCGTCAGCCGGTGCTGGCCGCCGTCGTAGGCGTAGTGGCCGGCGATGTCGTCCAGGCGCAGGGCGGGCGGGCCGCGCCAGTGCAGCTCGTCCACCCGCAGCTCGGCCACGCGCACCTGCAGTGGCAGCGTGAGCGCCTCGGGCGGGCGGGCGGTCGGTCGGTCGGCGGGGCGCTGGTCGTCGATGCGCAGCCGGTGCGCCGACAGCCGCTCGATGTGCAGACGACGCCACAGCAGGGCGCCGGGGTGCCAGCGCCACTCGGCCTGCTCGGCCTGCAGCTGCAGGCCGTCCTGCGACCAGACCAGGCGCTGCAGCGTGCCGCCGCCGCGCAGCGTGCCGCGCACGCCTTCGGCCTGCAGTGGCTGGTGCCTGCCGACCCAGGCCAGCGCGGTGGCCAGCGAGCCTTCGCTGCCGGCCCACAGCCAGAGCCCGCCGGCGGCCAGCCCGGCAGCCGCCAGCAGGCCGGCCAGCAGGCCGGCCAGCAGGCGCTGCGGCCAGCGCACCAGGCCACGGCGCCGAGCCGGCGGCTGTGAATCAAATTGGCTTGCAGCGCTTTCTGGTCGTGCGCCGACAGCTATTGAATCAGGAGCATCCGGAGGGATCTGCGCAGCCATCAGAAGACCAGGCCCACGGTCATGTGCAGGCGGATTTCTTTCGACTTGAGGCCGTAGGCGATGTCCAGCTGCATCGGCCCCACCGGGGTGATCATGCGCAGTCCGGTGCCCACGCCCCAGTGCGGGCGCAGCCGGTCGGCGCGGTTGGCCACGCTGCCGACGTCGATGAACAGGCTGTGCTCCAGCAGGCCGGGCCAGCGGTCCTGCAGGATGGGGCGCTGCCATTCGACGCTGCCCAGCGCCAGGTAGCGGCCCGGCCCGACCAGGCCCTGGCCCACCGGCATGCCGATGCGCCGCCAGCCGTAGCCGCGCACCGTGGTGTCGCCACCGGTGCGAAACAGGTGGCTGCCGGGCAGGCGCGCGCGCCGGTCGGCGATCACCGCGCCGCCTTCGGCGCGCAGCGCCAGCCGGCTGGCGCCGCCGGCCAGCGGGACGATGCCCAGCCAGTGCGCGGTCAGGCGCGCGAACGGGCGGCGCGCGCCGACGGTGGTGATGCCGGCGCTGGCGTCCAGACCCAGGCCCCAGCCGCGGGTGGGCAGCGGCAGGCGGTCGAAGTGGCGGCCGGTCCAGGCGTAGCCGGCGCTGAGTGCGGCGCCGTCGCCCAGCAGCGCGTCGGGCACGGTGCGGGTGGCCGAGCCGGTCACGCTGGCGTGCTCGTAGTTCAGGTAGACGTTGCGGTCGTACGTCGCCTCGATGCGGCTGCGGCCGATGCGCAGCGTGCGCGAGAGGGTGTTGAGCAGGCCGTCGTCCTGCCGCTGGTAGCGCGCCAGCGCGCCCCAGCGCCAGCCGCCGGCATCGGGCAGCGAGGTCAGTTCGGCCTGCAGCAGCGGCGTCTTGCGATTGAGGTTCAGGCGCGTCTGGCTGCGCCACGAACTGGCGAACGCGCGGTTGTCGCGGTGCTCGAGCGTCAGGCGCGGGCCGGCGTCGGTGCTGTAGCCGACACCCAGCTGCACCTTGTGGCGCCTGGCTTCGGTGACGGTGAAGCTGACCGGCACGGCGGCCGCATCGCCCTCGGGGTCGATGCTGAGGTAGGCCGAGTCGTAGTAGCCGCTGCCGGTCAGGCGCTGCTGGGCGTCCACCAGCTGCTTCTGGTCGTACACCTGGCCCGGGCGCAGCCAGGACAGGCGCTCGGCCAGCTCGGGCGGGTAGCGCTGCGCGCCCTGTACCTGCGCCGGCCCGAGCCGGAACAGCGGCCCCGAGTCCAGCCGCAGGTGCAGGTGGGCGCGGCCGCCGGCGGCGTCCACGTCGGCCAGGCTGTAGGCGATGCGGCCGCGCGGGTAGCGCCGCGCCACCAGGGCGCGCAGGGCGTCGGTCTTGGCGTCCGACCAGCGCTGCTGGGTGAAGCGGCGGCCCTGGTCCAGCGACCAGCCGTCCACGATGGCGCGCCGCTGCGCCACCGCGTCGGCGTCGTCGTCGCTGGCGATCTGGCCTTCGAACCCGATGTCCACGCGCGCCACGGTGGTGGGGGCGCCGGGCTCGATGGCGATCACCACCGTCGGCCGTGCGCCGCGGGTGCCGTCGCGCCGCAGCTTCACCACGGGACTGAAGTAGCCCTCGGTGGCCAGCAGCTGGCGCACGTCGCGTTCGGCCAGCACCAGCAGGCGCGCCAGCTCGGCCTCGTCCAGGTCGGTGATGGCGCGGTAGCGCAGCAGTTCGGCGTGACGTTCCACCAGGGCGCGCAGCTCGGCGTCGTCGCACTCGACGCGCAGGTCGAAGGCGCTGGCGGTCGGCGCGTCGCGTGCGGTGTCGCTGCGCTGGGGCGCCGGGGCCGGGCGCTCGCCGCTGGCGTCTGCGCGCGCGGGGTCGGTGCTCGGCAGCAGGGCGCAGCCGGGCAGCGCCAGCAGGCAGGCCAGCAGGGCGGCTGCCAGCCACCCGCGACGGCGGGCAAAGTCAACGAAAGGGCGCGTCACCGGCGCGAGTTTAGTGGGCGCGCCGGGCCGACGCGGTACGCCACCCTGGCCCCGCGCAGGGTCCTGGGGCCGGCGGCGTGGGGTGGCACCTCGAAAACCAGATTGACGATGGATCGCACGGGTGTTGCGCCGACAGCTACGAATAGGATAGCAAACAAGACGTCCACACGCTCCCGCGCGGCAGCGATCGGGGGTCTCGGGCGTCGGCTGGTGATCGTCGGCTGCCCATAGAATCAAGCCATGATCGACGAAGCACGTTTCGCCCAGCGCGCCTGCGCGCCTGCCCCGGCACGCCGCGCCAGCCCGGCCACCTGGATCGGGCGCTGCCTGATGCTGAGCCTGGCGCTGCTGACGGGTTGTTCGACCGTGCGACCGTGGATCAACACGCCGATGGCCCAGGAGCAGGCGCAGGTCTCGCACGTCAACCGCACGCGCGACCCCAGCCTGGTGATGGCGGTCACCATTTCGGGTGGCGGGGCGCGCGCGGCGGCGTTTGGCTATGGCGTGCTGCGCGCCCTGGACGAGGTGCGCTTCGACCTGAATGGCAAGCACCTGACCCTGCTGGAGGCGACCGACCTGATCAGCGGCGTGTCGGGCGGCTCCATCGTGTCGGCGTATTACGCGGCCTTCGGGCGCGAGGGCCTGTCCAATTTCGAGCCCGAGTTCCTGCGCAAGAACTTCCAGCAGGGCCTGATCTCGCTGCTGACCCACCCCGGCAGCCTGCACGAGCTCAGCTCGCCCTGGTTCGGCCGCTCCAACCTGTTGCAGCGCCAGCTCGACGTGCTGTATCGCGGCATGACCTATGCCGACGTGGAGGCGCGCCCGCGCCACCCGCAGCTCATCGTCACCGCCACCGACCTGACGCGCGGCAACGGCTTCGAATTCACCTGGGACCAGTTCGCGCTGATCTGCTCCGACCTGGGGCAGGTGCCGCTGTCGTTTGCGGTGGCGGCCTCGTCGTCGGTGCCCATCGTGCTCAGCCCGCTGACGATCAGGAACTACGCCGACCAGTGCCCGGCCGAGCGCAGGGCGCAGGTGACGCACGCCGCCGCGGCCGGCGCCAGCGGCGTGGCCGACTACCGCCAGCGCCTGTACCGGGCGCAGCTCAACGAATACCTGAATGCCAGCAAGCGCCCCTACATCCACCTGGTGGACGGCGGCCTGGCCGACAACCTGGGGGTGCAGCGCCTGCTTGACCGCGCACTGATGAGCGGTGGCCTGCGCCAGACCTTCCGCGAGATGGAAGTGCCGCCGGGCAGCGTGCGCAAGGTGGTGCTGGTGGTGGTCAACGCCGAGCGCGACCCCAC
>JADLIA010000067.1 GCA_020848515.1 Rubrivivax sp.
ACCCACCAGGTTGCGCACCCAGGGGAAGATGGCGATATCGGCGATGCTGTAGTCGCTGCCCAGCACCCAGTCGCGGCCCTGCAGCTGGCGCTCCAGCACGCCCAGCAGGCGCACGCTTTCGGCCACGCAGCGGTCGCGCGGGCGCTTGTCCTCGAAGTCCTTGCCGGCGAACTTGTGGAAGAAGCCGAGCTGGCCGAACATGGGGCCGGCGCCGCCCATTTGCCACATCAGCCACTGCAGGGCGTGCCAGCGCGTGGCCACGGCCGCCTCGATTTGCGAGAATTTGAAGCCAAACCTCCTTCAGAAGCAGCGACATGAACCGACGACCTGTACTCGAACTGCTCCGGCGCAGCAAGCCCGAACTGCAGGCGCGCTTTGGCGTGACCAGGTTGGCCTTGTTCGGCTCTGCCGCGCGGGATGGGATGCACGCTGGCAGCGATGTGGACGTGCTGGTCGCCTTTGATGGCCCCGCCACGGCGCCGCGCTATTTCGGCGTGCAGTTCTATCTGGAGGATCTGCTGGGCATGCCCGTTGATCTGGTGACCGAGAAGGCGTTGCGGCCACGGTTGCGTCCGTTCGTCGAGAAGGATCTGGCCCGTGTCTGAGCCGACTCAGCGTGAATGGCGGTTCTATATCGACGACATGATCGACTTCGCGGGGCGCGTGCTCGCCTATACGCGGGATGTGGACGAGGGGGCTTTCGTCGCCAATGGCCTGATCTACGACGCAACCTTGCGCAATCTCGAGCTGATTGGCGAGGCAGCCACGCATGTCCCGGACGAGGTGCGTCATGCGCATGCCGAGATTCCGTGGCGGATGCTCGTGGCGACGCGCAATCGACTGATTCACGGGTATCTCGGCCTTGACGATGACACGCTCTGGAGCATCGTGCACGACGAGGTGCCCGCCTTGCTGCGGCAATTGGAGGCTCTGAAGGCCGCCAGCGCCAGATAGACCGTCAGTGCTGCGGGGGGGCACACACTCACGCAGTGCCAGATCGTCCCGGCGCCGCCGCCGCACCCCGAAGGTCACCCCGCCGGGACTTGCAGGCCGCGCTGCACCGCCGGTCGGGCGACGAAGGCGTCCAGCACGCGGCGCACCTGGGCGAAGCGCTCGAAGCCGACCAGCTCGCCCGCCTCGTAAAAGCCCACCAGGTTGCGCACCCAGGGGAAGATGGCGATGTCGGCGATGCTGTAGTCGCTGCCCAGCACCCAGTCGCGGCCCTGCAGCTGGCGGTCCAGCACGCCCAGCAGGCGCGCGCTCTCGGCCGCGTAGCGGTCACGCGGGCGCTTGTCGTCCCAGTCCTTGCCGGCAAATTTGTGGAAGAAGCCGAGCTGGCCGAACATGGGGCCGGCGCCGCCCATCTGCCACATCAGCCATTGCAGGGCGTGCCAGCGCGTGGCGGGGTCTTGCGGCAGCAGCTGGCCGGTCTTGTCGGCCAGGTACAGCAGGATGGCGCCCGATTCCCACAGCGCCAGCGGCCGCCCGCCGGGGCCGTGCGGGTCCAGGATGGCGGGGATCTTGTTGTTCGGGTTGAGCGACAGGAACTCGGGCGACAGCTGGTCCTGCGTGTCGAAGCCGACACGGTGCGCCTCGTAGGGCAGGCCCAGCTCCTCCAGCGCGATCGACACCTTGACGCCGTTGGGCGTGGGCAGCGAATACAGCTGCAGCCGCTCGGGGTGGCGCGCCGGCCATTTGCGGGTGATGGGGAAGTCGTTCAGCGTGTTCATGGTCGCCAATATACGCAGCTTGCTGGCGCGCTGGCGCCAGCAGGGGTAAAGTGCGTCGATCATCTTCCACCTGCTTGTACCGCCATGAACGCCCCCCTGCACCACGAGCTGCCCACCCCCCTGCTGGACGCCGCCCAGGCGCGCGCGCGCATCGACGCCCAGTGGGACGGCGACATCCTGCGCCAGCTGACCGACTACATCGCCATCCCCGCCAAGTCGCCGGTGTTCGACCCGGATTGGGCGGCGCACGGCTTCATCGACACCGTGGTGCGCCACGCCGCCGACTGGGTGCAGGCGCAGAAGGTGCCGGGCCTGACACTGGAGGTGGTGCGCCTGCCCGGGCGCACGCCGGTGATCTTTTTCGAGATCCCGGCCACCCGACCCGGCAGCACGCAGACCGCGCTGCTGTACGGCCACCTCGACAAGCAGCCCGAATTCACCGGCTGGCGCGCCGACCTGGGGCCGTGGACGCCCAAGCTGGAAGACGGCAAGCTGTACGGCCGCGGCGGCGCCGACGACGGCTATGCGGTGTACGCCGCCATCGCCGCCGTGCAGGCGCTGAAGGCGCAGCAGTTGCCGCACCCGCGCCTGGTCGGCCTGATCGAGACCAGCGAAGAAAGCGGCTCGCCCGACCTGCTGCCCTACATCGACGCCCTGCGCCCGCGCCTGGGCGACGTCGGCCTGGTGGTGTGCCTGGACTCGGGCGCCGGCAACTACGACCAGTTCTGGCTCACCACCAGCCTGCGCGGCAACATCACCGGCGAGCTGCGCGTCGAGGTGCTGACCGAAGGCGTGCACTCGGGCGACGCCTCCGGCCTGGTGCCCAGCAGCTTCCGCATCCTGCGCCAGGTGCTGGAGCGGCTGGAGGATTCGGCCACCGGCCGCCTGCTGCCGCCCGAGCTGCACTGCGACGTTCCGCCCGAGCGCGTGGCGCAGGCGCGCGCCACCGCCGCCATCCTGGGCGACGACCTGTTCAGGCGCTTCCCCTGGGTGCACTACGACTGCGGCGGCACCGCCCAGTCGGTGCTGCCGATGACCGGCGACGCCGTCGACGCCCTGCTGGCGCGCACCTGGCGCCCCACGCTCAGCGTCACCGGCGCCGAGGGCCTGCCGCCGCTGCGCGAGGCCGGCAACGTGCTGCGCCCCTACACCGCCTTCAAGCTCAGCCTGCGCCTGCCGCCGCTGGTGGACGCGGCGCAGGCGGTGCAGCAGCTCAAGGCGCTGCTCGAAGACAACGCCCCCTACCAGGCGCGCGTCACCTTCGACAGCCTGGGCGCCGCCACCGGCTGGAACGCGCCCGACGCCGCGCCCTGGTTCGCCCAGGCGCTGGACGTGGCCTCGCGCGCCCACTTCAACGCCCCCTGCGGCTACATCGGCCAGGGCGGCACCATCCCGCTGATGAACCAGCTGAGCCAGGGCTTTCCGACCTCGCAGATGATGGTCTGCGGCGTGCTCGGCCCGCGCAGCAACGCCCACGGGCCCAACGAGTTCCTGCACCTGTCCTACGCCAAGCGCCTGACCGCCGCCGTGGCCGAAGTCATCGCCCGGATGCCCTGATGCGCGGCGACTCCACCTGGTCGCAGTTCGTCAGCACGCACGGCGAGTCGCTGGCGCTGCACGACTGGCCGCTGTCGGCCGGCGGCGCGGCGCGCGGCGTGGTGCTGCTGGTGCACGGCCTGGGCGAACACATGGGCCGCTACCAGCATGTGGCCGACCGCCTCAACCAGTGGGGCTTTTCGGTGCGCGGCTACGACCAGTACGGCCATGGCGAATCGGCCGGCGTGCGCGGCGACCTGCCCAGCGACGACCGCCTGCTGACCGACCTGGCGGCCATCATCGACGACACCCGCGCCCGCATGGACGACCGGCTGCCGCTGATCCTGCTCGGCCATTCGATGGGTGGCCTGGTGGCGGCGCGGCTGGTGTCGCTCAAGCTGCGCCGGGTCGACGCGCTGGTGCTGTCCTCCCCCGCGCTGGACGCCGGCCTGAGCGTGGTGCAGAAGGCGCTGGCGGCCTCGCTGTGGCGGCTGGCGCCGCGCGCACGGGTGGCCAACGGCATCGACCCGAACGGCCTGTCGCGCGACCCGGCGGCGGTGCAGGCCTACCAGGCCGACCCGCTGGTGCACGACCGCATCAGCGCCCGGCTGGCGCATTTCATCGCCAGCGCCGGGCCGGCCGTGCTGCAGCGCGCGCCGCGCTGGAAAGTGCCCACCCTGCTGCTGTACGCCGGCCACGACCGCGCCGTCTCGCCAGCCGGCAGCGAAGCCTTTGCCCGCGCCGCGCCCGCCGACTGCGTGACCGTGCGCGCCTTCCCGCTGCACTACCACGAACTGTTCAACGACCTCGACAACGACGCCGTGTTCGCCGTGCTGCGCGACTGGTTGACCACCAGCTTTGCCCCGGTGGCGCTGGGGCGCGCGGCGCCGTTCTGAGGCGCCCGGGCCGGCCCGGTGTCGGGCTTCAGGCGCCTGCCGAGGCCGCGCGCCGGCGCAGGCCCAGCCAGGCCAGGGCGGCGCCGGTCACCAGCAGCGGCAGCAGCGAGCCCAGGTTCAACCAGGTCCAGCCCTGCGTGGTCACCAGCGCGCCCGAGGCGAACGAGGTGACGGCCATGGTGGCGAACACCCAGAAGTTGATCGCCGCCTGCGCACGGTCCTTTTCTTCCGGCCGGTAGGCGGTCAAAGCCAGCGTGGTGCTGCCGGTGAACAGGAAGTTCCAGCCCACGCCCAGCAGCGTCAGCGCGGCCAGGAACTGCGTCAGCTCCACCCCGGTCAGCGCCACCGCCACGCACAGCAGGTTCAGCACCACGCCGGCCCCCATCACCGCCAGCGCGCCGAAGCGCCGGATCAGGTGGCCGGTGAAGAAGCCCGGCGCGTACATGCCGATCACGTGCCATTGCAGCACCTGCGCCGTGGCGCCGAACTCGAAGCCGCACACCTGCATGGCCAGCGGCGTGGCGGCCATCAGCAGGTTCATCACGCCATAGCCCAGCGCCGCGCCCACGGTGGCGACGATGAAGGCCGGCTGGCGCATGATCTGCCCCAGCGGCCGGCCACGGTCGGCCCCGGCGGCCGCCGCCGGCGCCGGCGGAAACTCGATCAGCGCCAGCACCCCCATGGCCAGCAGCGCCACCAGCGCCAGCGCCAGGTAGGCGCCGACGAAGGGCGTGGGCAGCACGGTGCGCGTCCAGGCCGCCAGGTTGGGGCCCACCACCGCGCCCAGCAGGCCGCCGGCCAGCACCAGCGACACCGCCTTCTCGCGCCAGTGCGGCGCCACCAGCTCGGCGGCGGCAAAGCGGTACAGCTGGCCGTTGGCGTTGTAGTAGCCGGCGATCACGGTGGCCGCCAGCAGCAGCCCGAACTGGCGTGACTGCGCCGCCCAGGCCGCCAGCAGGGCCGAGCCCAGCGCCACCAGCAGGCCGATCTGGAACGAACCCTGGCGCCCGAAGCGCGCCTGCGTGCGCGCCACCAGCGGCGCCGCCAGCGCCCCGCCCACCACGTAGCCCATCACCGGCAGCGTGGCCATCCAGCCATAGGGCGCCAGCTGCAGCCCGACCAGCCCGTTGATGGCGATGAAGGTCACGTTGTTGACCAGAAACAGGCCCTGGACCAGGGTGAGCAGCAGCAGGTGGCGGTTCATGGGGTCGTCAGAATACTATTGAAACAGGAGCTTGCGACGCTTGATTCTGGCGGCATGGCAAGGATTTCAGGCGAAAGCGCTGGTGTCTGCGTCAGCGGGTGCCGACAGTTTGCGGTAGATCAGCCAGCCGACGTACGCGGCCTGCCAGTCGGTGGCCGAGGGGCAGAAGGCCAGGGCCTGCGCGCGCAGCCGCTGCTGTTCGTCGGCATCGGCCAGGAACAGGTTGACCAGCAGGGCGTGCAGCTGGTGCTGCAGATGGGGGCCGCGGCCGCTGATGGTGCTGTCGTGTCCGGTGTCGACGCCGACCAGGTACGGGAACAGGCAGCGGGCCGTCAGCTGGCCCTGCTTGATCAGGGTGCGGAGGGTGCCGTCCCACGAGGTCGGGTAGCCGTGGGCCGCGAACTGCCGCAGCAAGGCGCGCAGCCGCGGCAGCGCCCGGGGGTGGACGACGTAGCCGAACGTGCCCCAGACGTAGTGCATCGCCCCGTCCATCAGGAAAAAGCGCGCAAAGTCGGGCGCGCCGATGTCGCCCAGTTCCTTGCTGGCTTTGATCAGGCGGTCCAGAGGGTGAATGCTGTCGTAGGGCACGGTCTGGCCCAGGAACAGGATGTCCCAGGGCTGCGCCTGTGCCGGATCCAGCAGCGCCGGCAGGCGCCGCGGCAGGGCGGCGGCCAGGCTGGCGTCGTCCTCGAGCACCAGGGTGAAGCGGTCTGCGGGGGCCTGCTCCAGCACCGCCTGGTGCGACAGGAAGCAACCCAGTTGCGAGGCCGAGATGCGGGCCGCGCGGCCATCGCCGCGCTGCCCCGGAAAGCGCTGCGTCACACCGTCCAGCCCCAGCGCCTTCAGGCGCGCCTGCATGGCGTGATGGCGCTGCGGCGATTCGTCCAGGTTGATGTAGAAGCCGTTGAGCAGCATGGTGATGGCCGGTGGATGCAAGACCGCTGGCGCCGGCTTCAGGCCAGCGCCGCCAGCGCCGCCAGCGGCGCGGTTTCGGCGCGCAGCACGCGCGGGCCGAGGGTGACGGGGGCAAAGCCGGCGCGCTGCGCGGCGGCCTGTTCGGCCGGCTCCAGCCCGCCTTCGGGGCCGGACAGCAGGATCACCGGGTCGGGCGCGGCCTGCGCGGCCAGGCGCTGGCGCAGCGGCGGCGCCGCCGGATCGAGCGACAGCAGCCAGCGCGCGCCTTCCGGCACCTGCCCCAGATACTCCTGAAATGTGAGCTGGTCGCGCACGTCCAGCAAGCGATTGCGCCCACTTTGTTCGCAGGCGGCGGCGGCCACGGCCTGCCAGTGGGCGCGCTTGCGGGCGGCGCGCTCGCCGCTCAGGCGCAGGCTGCTGCGCGCGCTCAGCAGCGGCGTCAGGCTGGCGGCGCCCAGCTCGGTGGCTTTCTCGACCAGCCAGTCCATGCGCTCGGCCGCCATCAGGCCGACCGCCAGATGCACCGGGCGCGCGGCCTCGCGTTCGGCCGCGTGGTGCGGGCCGACCACCACCTCGACCTCGCTGCGCCCCATGCGGGTGATGCGGGCCTGCCACTCGCCGCCGGCGCCGTTGAACAGCGTGACTTCGGCGCCCGGCTGCAGGCGCAGCACCTGCACATGGCGCGCCGCTCCGGCGGGCAGCGCCAGCTGCGCACCTTCGGCCAGGGGCAGGGGGACGTGAAAGCGTGGCATGGCGTACAGGCGAATCGGCAGCGGCCGATGGTACGCCGACCGCCGCATGCCGTAGCATCGGTGCCCATGAATGCCCCGCCCACGGCCACGCCCTGCCCGTCCTGCCGCGCGCCCATGCAGCCGCAGCAGGTGGCGGCGCACGAGGGCGCGACGCTGACGCTGGATCTGTGCCACGCCTGCCACGGCATCTGGTTCGATCCGCAGGAAAACCAGCGCATCGCACCCGAAGGCGTGCTTGGGCTGTTTCGCCAGCTGCACGAGCACCGCGAAGACGCCCAGCAGCCGCTGGCGCGCCAGCTGCGCTGCCCGCGCTGCCGCGACCCGCTGACCGAAGGTTCGGACCTGGTGCGCAGCGGGCGCTATTTCACCTGGCGCTGTCCGCAGCGGCACGGCCGTTTTGCCACCTTCTCGTCGTTCATGATCGAAAAGGGCTTCGTGCGCCAGCTCAGCGAGGCCGAAATCACCGCGCTGGCCGAGCGCACGCGCATCATCCACTGCGGCAGCTGCGGCGCCCCGGTCGATCTGCGCCAGGACCGCGCCTGCCCGTACTGCCGCGCCGCGCTGTCGCTGCTGGATCCGCAGGCGGTCGAGCGGGCGCTGGACGGCTACCACACCAAGGCGCAGCGCCAGGCCGAAGGCCCGCGCGCGCCCGACCTGGCCGACGCGCTGATCACGCTGGAGCGCGACCGCGAACGCGCCCGGCGCGAGGCCCAGCAGCAGCGCTGGCAGGGCCGCTCGCCCAGCAGCGTCGACGAGCTGTGGCTGGCCGGCATCAACCTGGTCTGGCAATGGCTGAGCCGCCGCGGTTAGTATCAAAACAATAGCTGCTGGCGCTTGCTGCAAGCGCGCCACAGGCACTTTTTATTCAGAAATGGCGGGCAGCACGGTGCCCCGGCACTCGCCAAAGCCGATGCGCGCCGCGCCCGGCTTTTCGCACCAGCCGCGCAGGATCACGGTGTCGCCATCCTGCAGAAAGCCGCGCCGCTCGCCGCCGCCCACGTCCACCGGCTGCTGGCCGCCGCGCGCCAGCTCGATCAGCGCGCCGGCCTCGCCCGGCCCGGGCCCCGAGATGGTGCCGCTGCCCAGCAGGTCGCCCGGCTGCAGGGCGCAGC
>JADLIA010000068.1 GCA_020848515.1 Rubrivivax sp.
AGTTTGGCGGCGAACTGGACCAGCCGGCGCGCCTGGTGACCGATGGCGGCCTTGACGTCGTCGCTGAACGGCTGGCCCTGGGTGTGGCTGTAGCCGTAGGGGTTGCCGCCGACCTTGAAGATCACCGGGTCGGTGAAGCCGGGCGCCACCACGATGCCGCCCCAGTGCATGATGGTGGCGTAGAAGGACAGCAGGGTGGATTCCTGACCGCCGTGGGCGTTTTGCGCCGACGTCATGGCCGACACCGCCTTGTTGGCCAGACCACCCTTGGCCCAGACGCCGCCCAGGGTGTCGATGAAGGCGCGCATCTGGCTGGCCATGATGCCAAAGCGCGTCGGCGCGACGATCAGGTAGGCGTTGGCCCACTCCATGTCGGCGGCCGTGGCCTGCGGCAGCTGCGCGGTCTTGTCGGCCTGCGCCTTCCAGGCCGGCTGGCCGGCCACCACGGCTTCGGGGGCGGTTTCGGGCACCTTCAGCAGGCGCACCTCGGCGCCGGCGGCGCGGGCGGCCTCGGCGGCGATTTCAGCCATCTGGTGGTTGGTGCCGTAGGTGGAGTAGTAAACGATGGCCAGACGAACGCTCATGAGGGCTCCTGTGAAACGGTTTGGAGAGGATCGAGGGGGTGTCAGCCTCCAGTTTATTGGGATTCTTTGGGGCCATAAATACACAAATCCAACTCATACAATTCCATGATTGGAACAATGGGTGCACCCATGAACCCCATCAGCCTGCCTGCCAACGACCTGATCCTGTTTGCCCACATCGTGGCGGCGGGCAGTTTCACGCGCGCCGCCGACCGCACCGGCCTGCCCAAGGCCACCCTGTCGCGTCGCCTGTCCGAGCTGGAAGACGCCCTGGGCGAGCGCCTGCTGCAGCGCAGCACGCGCCGCCTGGCGCTGACCGAGTTCGGCCAGCACATGCTGGAGCACGCGCAGCGTTTGCTGGAGGAGACGGCCGCCGCCACGGCGCTGGCGCAGCACCGGCAGCTGACGCCGCAGGGCACGCTGCGGGCCTCGTTTCCGCCCGAGTTCAGCGCGCTGTCGCTGGTGAAGGTGGTGAGCGAGTTCGCGCGCCGCCACCCCGAGGTGCGGCTGGAGCTGGACCTGTCGGCGCGGCGCGTCGATCTGGTGGCCGAACGCTTCGACCTGGCGGTGCGCGCCGCCACCCAGTTGCCCGACGACAGCACCCTGGTGGCGCGCCACATCGTGACGCACGAACACGGCCTGTTCGCCAGCCCGGACTACCTGCGCCGCCATGGCACGCCGGCCACGCCGGCCGAGCTGGAGCGGCACGTCGGGCTGGCCATGCTGGGCAGCGGCGGCGAGCGCCAGCCCTGGCGCCTGACGCGCGGCAAGGAACGCTGGGAAGGCCTGCCGGCCCAGGTGCACTGCGCCAACTCGGTGGGGCTGCAACAGGCGCTGGCGGTCCAGGGCCTGGGCATCGTGGGTCTGTCGGCGCTGTTCGTGCGCCAGAGCCGCGACGCCGACTCGCTGCAGCGCGTGCTGCCCGACTGGTGCCTGCCGCCCACCGGGGTGTGGTGCGTGACGCCGGGGCGGCGCCTGCTGCCCAAGCGCACCAGCGCCTTCATCCAGATCCTGACCGAGGTGCTGGCCGAGGGCGGCGCCGCGCCCGCCCCGCTGGCCGCCGGTCACCGACCGCGCCGATGAGCGCCGGGCCTGCCGGGCGTGGGGGCGGCGCCGCGCCGCCGGCACCACCGGCGGGGCTGGCCCTACACTCGGTGGCATGAGCGCACCCACCTCACCCCAACGTCCCGCCGTGCTGGTGGCGCGGGCGATCTTTCCCGACATCGTCGAGCAGCTGTCGCGCCACTTCGAGGTCGAGTCCAACCCCGACGACACCCTGTGGTCGCGCGCCGAGCTGGTGCGCCGCCTGCAGGGCAAGCAGGGCGTGTTCACCACCGGCGGCGAGCGCATCGACGCCGAGCTGCTGGCCGCCTGCCCGGGGCTGAGGATCTGCGCCAACATGGCGGTGGGCTACAACAACTTCGACCTGCCGGCCATGACGGCCGCCGGCGTGCTGGCCACCAACGCGCCGGGGGTGCTGACCGAAACCACCGCCGACATGGGTTTTGCCCTGCTGATGGCGGCGGCGCGCCGCGTCACCGAGGGCGAACACTTTCTGCGCGCCGGCGCCTGGGACCGCTGGGCCTACGACATGCTGATCGGGCAGGACGTGCACGGCAGCACGCTGGGCATCATCGGCATGGGCCGCATCGGCCAGGCGATCGCGCGGCGCGGCGCGCTGGGCTTCGGCATGCGGGTGATCTACCACAACCGCTCGCGCCTGCCGGCGGCCGACGAAGCCGCCCTGGGCGCGCGCTACGTCAGCAAGCAGGAGCTGCTGCAAAGCGCCGACCACGTGGTGCTGGTGCTGCCCTACAGCGCCGCCTCGCACCACACCATCGGCGCTGCCGAGCTGGCGCTGATGAAGCCCAGCGCCACGCTGACCAACATCGCCCGCGGCGGCATCGTCGACGACGCCGCACTGGCGGCGGCGCTGCGCGAAGGCCGCATCGCCGCCGCCGGGCTGGACGTGTTCGAGGGCGAGCCCAAGGTGCATCCCGATCTGCTGGCCTGCCGCAACGTGGTGCTGACGCCGCACATCGGCAGCGCCACCGTGCCCACGCGGCGCGCCATGGCCCAGCTGGCGGCCGACAACCTGATCGGCTACCTGGTGCACGGCAAGCCGCTGACCCCGCTCAACCCGGAAGTCGCGGCCCTTTGATACGGATTTGCATTCGAACATGACCCACGACCGCTTGGTCTTCGACGCGCACCGAGGTCATGGGTGATGGGTCGTTCTGCAAGCGAGCCGGCCTGAAGCTTGCGATTGATTTTGGCTGCCGGCGCCCATCAGGCAAGCGCCGGCAGCTATCGATATAGTAGCAATCATGGACCTCTCCAACCCTGTCTGGCTGCCCTGGCTGGCGCTGGCCGCACTGTTGCTCAACCTGCTGCTGCTGCTGGCGCTGCTGCTGCGCCGCCCGCGCCGGCCGGCCGACGTGGCCGCGCGCGACGAAGTGCGGCAGTGGCTGGACCAGCAGGGCGAGCGGCTGGAGCGCGGGCTGCGCCAGGAAATGGGCGAGGGCGCGCGCAGCGGCCGCCAGGAGCTGGCGCAGGCGCTGGCCAGCTTCCAGAGCGCGGTCACGGCGCAGGGGGCAGAAGCCGTGCGCACCCAGAACGCCCAGGTCGACGCACTGGCCATGCAGCTGACCCAGCTGCGCGGCACCCTGGGCGACACCCTGGTCGGGCAGTTGCAGCAACTGGCCCTGACCATGACCCAGCAGGCGCAGGAGGCCACACGCACGCAGAACGCGCAGATCGACGCCTTCGCCCAGCAGCTGGCGCACCTGCGTGGCAGCCTGTCGGAGACGCTGACGCAGCAGCTGCAGCAGCTCAGCGAAGCCAACGCCCGCCGCGTGCAGGAAATGCGCGCCACGCTGGAGCAGCAGATCGGCGCGCTGCAGGCCGCCAACAGCGCCAAGCTCGACGAGATGCGCCAGACCGTCGACGAAAAGCTGCACGCCACGCTGGAGCAGCGCCTGGGCGAGCGCTTCAAGCAGGTGGCCGAACGGCTGGAGCAGGTGCACAAGGGCCTGGGCGAGATGCAGACGCTGGCGCAGGGGGTGGGCGACCTCAAGCACCTGCTGGCCAACGTCAAGACGCGCGGCACCTTCGGCGAGGCGCAGCTGGGGCAACTGCTGGAGCAGGTGTTCGCGCCCGAGCAGTACGCGGCGCAGGTGGCCACGCGCCCCGACACGCGCCACGCGGTCGACTTCGCCATCCGCCTGCCCGGCCGCGGCGACGACGGCGCGCCGGTGTGGCTGCCGATCGACGCCAAGTTTCCGACCGAGGACTACGAGCGACTGCTCGACGCCCAGCAGCGCGCCGACGCCGGCGCGGCCGAGGCGGCCGGCAAGGCGCTGGAAGCGCGCATCCGGCTGGAAGCGCGCAGCATCGCCGACAAGTACGTCGAGCCGCCGCACACCACCGACTTCGCCATCCTGTTCCTGCCCAGCGAGGGCCTGTACGCCGAGGTGCTGCGCCGCCCCGGCCTGATGGAGGCGTTGCAGCGCGAACTGCGCGTCACCCTGGCCGGACCGACCACGCTGCTGGCCATGCTCAGCAGCCTGCAGATGGGCTTTCGCACCCTGGCGCTGGAAAAGCGCAGCAGCGAGGTGTGGCAGGTGCTGGGTGCGGTCAAGACCGAATTCGCCAAGTTCGGCGACGTGCTGGCGCGCGTCAAGTCGCAGACCCAGACCGTGCTCAACACCCTGGACGCCGCGCAGACGCGCACCAACGTGATGAACCGCGCGCTGCGCCGCGTCGAGGCCCTGCCCGACGAGCAGGCGCTGCAGCTGCTGCCGGGCGGCGGCGACGCCCACGGCGCCGGGGGCAATTCTTGAGCGCTATCACATCAATAGCTGCCGGCGCAGTCTGCGCAAGCTTTGTAGCGGTTTTGAAGGCTGAACCGCGATGGCCCTGAGCGGCCGCCAGGTGCTGCGCCTGATGCTGGCGCAGGTGTGCGTGCACAGCGCCATGACCGGCACCCGGCTGGCGGCGCCGCTCTTGGCGCTCAAGCTCGGCTACAGCGCGGCGGCGGTGGGCGTGCTGCTGGCGCTGTTTGCGCTGTCGGCGGTGTTTCTGGCGCTGCCGGCCGGGCGCCTGGCCGATCGCCAGGGCCTGCACCTGCCGCTGGCGCTGGCGGTGTCGGCGGCCATGCTGGGCGCCGGGCTGGCGGCGGCCTGGCCGGTGTTTGCCGTGCTGTGCGCCTCGGCGCTGCTGGTGGGGGCGGCGGCCAACGCGGCGCAGATCGCGCTGCAGCGCCACATCGGCCGCCTGGCCAGCGACGCCGCCGAGCGCAAGCTGGCCTTCAGCTGGATCGCCATCGCACCGGCGGCGGCCAACTTCGCCGGCCCGCTGGTGGCCGGGCTGCTGATCGACCGCGCCGGACCGCAGGCGGGCGATCTGATCGGCTACCGCTGGGCCTTCGGGCTGATGGCGGCGCTGCCGCTGCTGTGCTGGGCGCTGCTGCGCGGCACGCCGCGCGCGCCGGTGGTGCCGGCCGCGGCGGGCGAGGATCGCGCCTCGGTGTGGGATTTGCTGGGCCACGCCGCCATGCGCCGTCTGCTGCTGGTCAACTGGCTGCAGTCCATGGCCTGGGACGTGCACATGTTCGTGCTGCCGCTGCTGGGGCACGAGCGCGGGCTGTCGGCGTCGGTGATCGGCGCGCTGCAGGGCGCGTTCGCGGTCGCCGCGGCGCTGGTGCGCATGGCGCTGCCGCTGCTGGCGCGCCGGCTGGCCGAATGGCAGGTGATCTACGCCTCCACCCTGCTGGCGGCCTGCGCGCTGCTGGCCTACCCGTGGATGCCGGGGCCGCTGGGCATGGGCGCCTGCTCGATGGTGCTGGGCGTGGCCCTGGGCGCGGTGCAGCCGATGGTGATGAGCCTGCTGCACGAGGTGGCGCCCATCGAGCGCCAGGGCGAGGCGATGGCGCTGCGCTCGCTGACCATGAACGCCTCCAGCTTCACCATGCCGATGCTGTTCGGCTCCATCGGCGCCGTCATCGGCACCGGCGGTCTGTTCTGGCTGGTGGCGCTGGTGCTGGCGCTGGGCGCGCGCAGCGTGCCGGCCCTGGGCGGGGCGGCGCGGCCACCGTCGGCCTGAGACCGAACCACCCGCCCGGCCCGGCCCACGCCGGCTTCGGGCACGGCGGCGCCGCCGCTGCCGGAACCGATCAGTCGACTTCGGCGATCAGCTCGATCTCGACGCAGGCGCCGAGCGGGATCTGCGCCACGCCGAAGGCGCTGCGCGCGTGCTTGCCGGCGTCACCGAACACCTGGCCCAGCAGCTCGGAGCAGCCGTTGGTGACCAGGTGCTGCTCGGTGAAGTCGGGCGTGCTGTTGACCAGGCTCATCACCTTGACGATGCGGCGCACCTTGCCCAGATCGCCCACCGCCGCCTGCAGCGTGCCCATCAGGTCGATGGCGACTGCGCGCGCGGCCTGCGCCCCTTCGGCGGTGGTCATGCTGGCGCCCAGCTTGCCGACCCAGGGCTGACCGTCCCGGCGCGCGATGTGGCCGGACAGGAACACCAGCGGGCCGCTGCGCACGAAGGGCACGTAGGCGGCGGCGGGGGTGCTGACGGGCGGCAGGCTGATGCCCAGGGCTTTGAGCTGCTCGGCGGGATGGGTCATGGTCGGGGTCTCCGGAAGAAGGGGCGGATCACCGAGCGGTGGCAACGGCTCGGACCGCGGGGCGGCCATTGTCGCACCGGCTGGCGTGGGCGCGGCGCCACGCCGGCGCGGCGTTTGCGGAGATACTGGCACCCAGGCGCTGGCCCGGCGCGCTCGCGGGCTTAGGCTCCCAAGCGGCCCTGGCGCTTATCTGGTCTGCGCCAGAAGCTATCGAAGCCATAGCGTCCGATGCGGTTTTCCGAACCCCCGCCAACCCCTGCCGCGCTCGGGCGCTGGCGCGGCCATGCGCTGACGGCGCTGCTGGCGGGCGGCGTGCTGGGCGTGGCGGCGCAGCTGCAGCAGGCGCGCCTGTGGCCGGCCTGGGCCTATGCGCTGACGGGCCTGCTGGCGCTGCTGCTGGCGGTGGCGGCCTGGCGCCCGCGCCGGGCCGGGGCGCGCGCGCTCGGGCTGTGGCTGCTGGCCGGGGCGCTGGCCGCCGGCGCCAGCACCGGCTGGCGCGCCGGGCTGCGCCAGGCCGAGCGGCTGGCGCCGGCGCTGGAAGGGCGCGACCTGCGGCTGACCGGCCGCATCGCCGGCCTGCCGCAGCGCGGCGAAGCCGGCTGGCGCTTTCGCTTCGACGTCGAGCGGGCCAGCCTGGACGGCGCGCCGGTGCGCGTGCCGCCGCGCGTGCAGCTGGGCTGGTACGGCTGGGTGGCGACGGCCGACGAAACCGACGCCGAGCGCCCCGTGGCCGCGGCGCTGCGCAGCGGCGACCGCTGGCAGCTGACGGCGCGGCTGAAGGCGCCGCACGGCAACCTGAACCCGCACGGCTTCGACCTGGAGCTGTGGCTGTGGGAGCAGGGCGTGGGCGCCAGCGGCTACGTGCGCAGCGGCCCGCGCGAGGCGCCGGCGCGCCGGCTGGAGGAAGGCGGCGCCTCGCTGCCGCGCTGGCGGCAGGCGGTGCGCGACCGCATCCTGGACGGCGCCGACGCCGGCGACGCCACGGCGCGCCGGCTGGCCGGCATCGTGGCGGCGCTGGTGACGGGCGATCAGAACGCCATCGAGCGCGCCGACTGGGACGTGTTTCGCGCCACCGGCGTGGCGCACCTGATGAGCATCTCCGGCCTGCACATCACCATGTTCGCCTGGCTGGCGGCGGCGCTGGTGGGTGCGTTGTGGCGGCGTTCGGCGCGCTGGGGCTGGCCGGCCGGCCGCAGCCCCTGCCTGTGGCTGCCGGCACCGACGGCGGCACGGCTGGGCGGCCTGCTGCTGGCGACGGCCTATGCGCTGTTCAGCGGCTGGGGCGTGCCGGCGCAGCGCACGGTGCTGATGCTGGCCGCGCTGACGCTGCTGCACGTCGCCGGCCTGCGCTGGCCCTGGTGGCTGAATGCGCTGGCGGCGGCGGTGGTGGTGCTGGCGCTGGACCCGTGGGCGCTGATGCAGCCCGGCTTCTGGCTCAGCTTCGTCGCCGTGGCGGTCCTGTTTGCTACCGATTCGAGAGCGGCCGGCGCACAACAGACGGGCGCCAGAGCCCGATGGCTTGCCTTGCTGCGGGAGCAGGGCGTGGTCACGCTGGCGCTCACGCCGCTGTCGCTGATCCTGTTCGGTCAGGCTTCGGTGGTGGGCCTGCTGGCCAATCTGCTGGCCATTCCCTGGGTCACGCTGCTGGTCACGCCGCTGGCGCTGCTGGGCGTGCTGTGGGCACCGCTGTGGAGCCTGGCCGCCTGGGCGCTGCGGCCGCTGGCGGCGCTGCTGGGCTGGCTGGCGGCCTGGCCCTGGGCCAGCGTGTCGCTGCCGGCGCTGCCGCTCGTGCTGGGGCTGGCGGCGGTGGCCGGCGGGCTGCTGCTGGCGCTGCGCTGGCCGCCGGCGTGGCGGCTGGCCGGCCTGCCGCTGGTGCTGCCGCTGGCGCTGTGGCAGCCGGCGCGGCCGGCGCCGGGGCAGTTCGAATTGCTGGCGGCCGACGTCGGGCAGGGCAGCGCGGTCCTCGTGCGCACCGCGCGCCACAGCCTGCTGTACGACGCCGGGCCGCGCTACTCGCTCGAAAGCGATGCCGGCCATCGCGTGCTGGTGCCGCTGCTGCGCGCCCTGGGCGAGCGCCTGGACAGCGTGGTGCTGAGCCACCGCGACAGCGACCACACCGGCGGCGCGCGCGCCGTGCTGGCGGCGCAGCCGCAGGCCGAGCTGCGCGCGTCGATCGAAGACGGGCACGAGCTGCAGGCGCTGCGCCCGGCCACCCGCTGCCAGGCCGGCCAGCGCTGGCAGTGGGACGGCGTGGCCTTCGAGCTGCTGCACCCCGACGCCGCCGACCACGCCCGCCCGCTCAAGTCCAACGCCCTCAGCTGCGTGCTGCGCGTGCGCGCGGCCGACGGCGCCGCCGCCTTGCTGACCGGCGACATCGAGCAGGCGCAGGAGCAGGCGCTGGTGGCGCGCACGCCCGAGCTGCGCGCCGACGTGCTGCTGGCGCCGCACCACGGCAGCCGCGGTTCGTCGTCGGCCGCGCTGCTGGCGGCGGTGCGCCCGCGCTGGGTGCTGGTGCAGGCCGGCTACCGCAACCGCTTCGGTCACCCGGCAGCCGAGGCGCTGGCGCGCTACGCCGCCGTCGGTGCGCAGCCGGTCGGCTCGCCGCGCTGCGGCGCCATGCGCTGGCACAGCGCGCAGCCCGGCGCGCTGCGCTGCGAACGCGACACGGCGGCACGCTACTGGCATCATCAACCGCCATGAAGACGCTGCTGATCGTCTACCACAGCCTGACCGGCGGCACGCGCCAGATGGCCGAGGCGGCGGCCCAGGCCGCGCGCCAGGAGGGCGGCGTGGCGGTGCGCCTGCTGACCGCCGCGCAAGCCGGCCCGCCGGACCTGCTGGCAGCCGACGGCTACCTGTTCGCCACGCCGGAGAACCTGGCGGCCATGGCCGGGCTGATGAAGGACTTCTTCGACCGCTGCTACTACCCGGTGCTCGAACGCATCCAGGGGCGGCCCTACGCCGCCATGATCTGCGCCGGCAGCGACGGCGCCGGCGCGCTGCGCCAGCTCGAACGCATCGCCACCGGCTGGCGGCTGAAGCAAGTGGCGCCCGGCCTGATCGTCTGCACCCACGCCCAGACGCCCGAGCGCATCCTGGCGCCCAAGACCATCGAGCCGCCGGACCTGGCGCGCTGCGCCGAGCTGGGCGCCGGGCTGGCGGCGGGGCTGGGGGCGGGGGTGTTCTGAGCGCGGCCGCGCCGGCCCCCGCTACGCGCCCAGCGCCGCCGCCACTTCCTGCCCCAGCTCGATCACGGCCATGGCGTAGTAGCTGCTCCAGTTGTAGCGGGTGATGACGTAGAAGTTTTCGGTGCCGGCCACGTAGCTGGGTTCGGCGGCGCCGTTCTGCAGCTCGATCAGCGCCAGCGGGCCGTCGTGGGCCTGGCCGGCGGCGTCCAGGCGGGCGCCCAGCTCGGCAAAGCGCGCCGGCCGGAACGAGGGCAGGATGTCGGGCGCCAGCAGGCGGTCCAGGTCGGCCTCGGGCGCCAGTTGCACCGGGTAATGCGTGGGCTGGCCGGGCTGCCAGCCGTAGCCCTGGAAGTAGTGCGCCACCGAGCCGATGGCGTCGCCTTCGCTGCCCCACAGGTCGATGTGGCCGTCGGCGTCGAAGTCGATGGCGTAGCGCACCCAGCTGGAGGGCATGAACTGCGGCATGCCCATGGCGCCGGCGTAGCTGCCCAGCGGCTGCTGCGGGTCCATGCCGCTGCGCTGACACAGCGACAGGTACTGCGCCAGCTCGTCCTGAAAGAACGCCTGACGCGCCGCCGCCCGCGGGTGCTGGGGCGGGAAGTCGAAGCTGAGCGTGGCCAGCGCGTCGAGCACGCGAAAGCTGCCCATGTTCTGGCCGTAGATGGTTTCCACGCCGATGATGCCGACCACGATCTCGGGCGGCACGCCGTAGTCCTGCTGGGCGCGCGCCAGCGTCGCGCGGTTGCGCTGCCAGAAGCGGGCGCCGGCGCGGATGCGCGTGGCATCGATGAAGCGGCTGCGGTAGGCGCGCCAGTTCTTGGCCGTGCCGCGCGCCGGCGGCAGCATCAGGCGCGGCACGTTGGGCAGGTGCTGGGCCTGGCCGATGGTGTCGCGCACCCAGTCGGGCGGCAGGTCGCGCCGGGCCGCCATGTCTTCGGCCCAGCGCAGGGCGTCGGGGCGGCTGGCGTAGCTGGACGGGGCGGCCTCGGGCAGGCGACGGCGTTTGGGGCCGTTCTGGGCTGCAGCGCTGACGGGGAGTGCGCCAGCAGCTATGCAAATGGTAGCAAGCAGGCGACGTCGATCAAAGGGCAGGCGGGGTGCGGTCATGGCGGGTGGGGTGGCGCGGCCAGGGCAGGCGGCGCAGTTCGCGTTGCAGTGTAGTCAGCCGGGGCGCCGCCGCCTGCGACGGGGCGTAACGCAGGGTTTCCAGGGCCAGCAGCCAGTCGGTGAGCGGCTGGCGCAGGGCCGCGGGCAGCGTGCTGTGCGCCACCTGCTGCGCCAGCGCGCGTGGCGGCGCCTGCGGCGGCGCATTCAGGCCGGCCTGGGCCAGCAGCCGGCGCGCGCGCGCCAGCAGGCGCAGCCAGGGGTCGTGCTGGCTGCGTTCCCAGCGCGCCCAGGCCATGCCGAGCAGGGCGGCGGCCACCAGCAGGCCAGCCAGCACCTTGCCCAGGTCGGTCCAGTTGGGGCTGGCAAAGCCCAGCTGGCGCAGCAGGTCGAGCTGTCGGCTCTGGGTGTAGTTGAGCACCCATTGGTTCCAGCCGTTGTTGGCCGCTTCCCACAGGCTGCGCAGCTGCGCCATCAGGGTCGGGCTGAGGGTGCCGAGGGCGCCGGCCACCAGGCCTTCCGGGCGGCGCAGCCGCTGCAGCTGGCCGATGCGCGCCGGCTGCACGGCGGCCGTGGGGTCCACGCGCAGCCAGCCGCGCCCGGGGTCCCAGACTTCGGTCCAGGCGTGGGCGTCGGCGTTGCGCACCACCCAGTAGCCGTCGACACCGTTGAGCTCGCCGCCCTGAAAGCCGGTGACGATGCGCGCCGGCACCCCGGCGGCGCGCAGCAGCACCACGAAGGCCGAGCTGATGTGCTCGCAAAAACCCGCCTTGGTGTCGAACCAGAACTCGTCGGCGCTGTGCTGGCCGCTCACGCCGGGCTCCAGCGTGTAGTGGTAGCCGCCGCTGCGCAGGCGCTCCAGCGCCGCCTGCACCAGGGCCAGGGTGTTGCCGGCGCCGTGCCGGTCGCGCAGCTGCTGGGCCAGCGCCAGCGTGCGCGGGTTGTGGTCGGCCGGCAGGCGCAGCTGCTCGTCCAGATCGCGCCGCGCCTGGCCGTCGCTGCCGACCAGGCCGTAGTGGAACAGCGGGTAGCTTTCGGCGCGGTAGCGCAGCAGCTCGCTCACCGGGCGCGGGCTGAGCCATTGCAGATCACCGGTCAGGCGCGCGCTGCGGCCTTCGGGCAGCTCGGGCGCGCGCGGCGCGACGTCGAGCGTGAGCAGCCAGGGGCGAAGGCTGGGTTCGAGCGTGACCTCATAGCGCACCGGTTCGCCCTGCACGCGCAGATCGGACGGCGGCGGCAGGCCCAGGCCTTCGAAGCCGGGGCCGCCGCGCGCCGTCCACTGCCGGCCGTCGAAGCGGCTCAGCACCGGCCCGCGGAAGTACAGCTGGCCCTGCGGCGGCGGCGGGCCGTCGAACTTCACGCGCAGGGCAATGCCGTCGTCCAGCGCCAGCTTGGCCACCTGGCCGACCTCCATGGTCGAGGACAGGCCGCTGCGACCGGTCAGGGCGTCGCTGGGCATGCCCCACAGTGGCGCCAGGCGCGGAAAGAACAGGAACAGCGCCAGCATCACCGGCGTGCCGGCCAGCGCCATGCGCAGCGCCACCGCGGCCGATTCGCGCAGGCTGGGCTCGCCCACCGGACGGTGCGCGTGCACCAGCGCCGTCAGCAGGCCCAGCAGGCCGATCAGCATGGCGGTGGCCACCGGCAGCGTCTGCGCGTAGAAGAAGTTGGTCAGCAGCGTGAAGAAGCCGAGGAAGAACACCACCAGCGCGTCGCGCCGGGCGCGCAGCTCCAGCGTCTTGAGCGCCAGCAGCACCACCACCAGCGTCACCCCGGCGTCGCGCCCCAGCAGCGTGCGGTGCGAAGTCCAGGTGCCGACCAGGGTCAGCGCCAGCAGCAGCACCAGCCAGGCGCGCCGCGGCAGCGGCCGGCTGCGCAGCGCCAGCAGACCGCGCCAGGCCAGCACGGCGGCCGCCAGCGCGCTGCACCACAGCGGCAGATGCGGCACCAGCGGCAGGATCAGCCAGCCGATCACGGCCAGCAGAAACAGCGTGTCGCGCGCTTCGCGTGGCAGGCGGCGGAGGGCGGTGAGCGTCATCGGGCGGCGGCGTGGGGCGGTGGGGGTCAGGCGCTGGCCAGCGCCTGCAGACAGCGCAGCCGCTGGGCGGCACCGCCGGCCGGGGCGATTTCGCGCCCGGGCAGGCGCAGGCCGTAGTCGAGCTGCTGCGCGTCGGCCGCCAGCACCCAGGCGGTCAGGCGCGCCAGGCGCGCTTCGGGGTCGAGCGCGCCGGCGCGCGCGTAGTCCAGCCACAGCGTCTGGCGCTGCAGGTGCAGGGTGTCGCGCGACACCGGCGCTTCGGCGCGGGCGAACTTCTTCCACACGATCAGGCGCGCCGGGTCGCCGCGCTGGTAGGCGCGCACGCCGTCGAATTCGCCACTGGCGCGCGCGCCGGCCGCCACGCCGCTGCCGGCGCGCGGCTCGCCCGGCGGCAGCGGCGGGGCCTGCGGCTCGGGCGCCGGATACACCAGCACCTGGGCGGCCGGGCGCCACACCGTCCAGACGCGGAAGTTGCCGAGCGGAAAGCGGGTCTCGACCGTCAGCGCCGGCACCCGGTGCAGGCCGCGCCGCGCCGGCTGAAAGCTGACCTGCACCGTGGCCTGCCCCTGCGCCGGCACGTCGGCCCAGGACCAGTGCGCGCCTTCCAGCAGGGCCACGCCGATGGCGTGGCGGGGCGTGCGGCGGGTGCTGGTCAGCTTGACGTCCAGCACCGCCAGCGCACCGGCGAACAGTGGCTGCGGCGGCAGCAGTTGCAGGTGCAGGCCGCGCAGCGTGTGGTGGCCGACCACCATGCCGGCGGCGGCGCTGCCGGCCAGCAGAAAGGTCAGCAGGTAGCCCAGATTGAGCTGGTAGTTGATGGCGGCGATCAGCAGCACGAGCAGCGTGGCGGCCAGCATCCAGCCGGCGCGCGTGGGCAGGATGTAGACGTTGCGCTGCGTCAGCAGCAGCGTGTCGGTCAGCGGCAGGCGCGACTGCCACCAGGCCCGCAGGCGTGCGCGCCAGGCCCACCAGGGGACTGCGGGTGCGGATTCAGAAGCCGGGCTGGAGCGCACGTGTCGAGCGGTGGGCGTGAGGGTTCGGGTCGTCAATCCAGCGTCCGGGCGCAGAGGTTTCGGAAGGGGCGCTGTACATGGATGTGGATGAAAGGGTCTGGCGCACCATGGGCCCATGGCCCGTCTTGGGTAGCCCGCAAGCGCCGTGGGTGTGGTCTGTCCGGCGTTCCTTGCGAATCCCTGGCGCTTTGCTGCGCATGGAGGTCGGGCGCCGTTCAGGCCAGTGGCACGGCGTCGATCATGGCGCGCACCTGCTCCAGCGCGCCGCGGCCGGACTGGCTGACCGGCACCATGCGGTGCGCCACGCATTGCGGCAGGATGGCCTGCACATCGTCCGGGGCCACGTAGTCGCGCCCGGCGATCAGGGCGCGTGCGCGGGCCGCGCGCACCAGGGCGATGCCGGCGCGCGGCGACAGGCCCTGCATGAACCAGCGGCCGCTGCGGGTGGCGGCGATCAGGTCCTGCACGTAGTCCAGCAGCGGCTCGGCCACGTGCACGCGCGCCACCGCCTGCTGCAGCGCGGCCAGCGCGCTGGCGTCGAGCAGCGCGGGCAGCCGGTCGAGCAGCTCGCGCCGGTCGTGGCCGGCCAGCAGGGTGCGCTCGGCGGCGCGCTCGGGGTAGCCCAGGCTGATGCGCATCAGAAAGCGGTCGAGCTGCGATTCCGGCAGGGCGTAGGTGCCCAGCTGGTCGAACGGGTTCTGCGTGGCGATGAGGAAGAACGGCCAGGGCAGGGGGCGGGTTTCGCCCTCCACGCTGACCTGCTGTTCCTCCATCGCCTCCAGCAGGGCCGACTGCGTCTTGGGGCTGGCGCGGTTGATCTCGTCGGCCAGCAGCACCTGGGCGAACACCGGGCCGGGGTGGAACACGAAGGCTTCCTTGCCGCGGTCGTACACCGACACGCCCGACAGGTCGCTGGGCATCAGGTCGGCGGTGAACTGCACGCGCGAGAACTGCAGGCCGAAGGTGCGCGCCAGCGCGTGCGCCAGGGTGGTCTTGCCGACGCCGGGCACGTCTTCGATCAACAGGTGGCCGCCGGCCAGCAGGCAGGTCACGCCGTCCTGCACCTGGGTCGGTTTGCCCACCACCACGGTGTTAAGCTGCGCCAGCACGGCTTGGATTTTGGATGTCACGTCCATGCAAGGAAGGTAACGGATATTCGGTGCCGTATTCTGTGCGCGTGGAGACTGCCATGAGTAGAACCGGATATTTCACACACCCCGACTGCCGCAAGCACGACATGGGCGCCGGCCATCCCGAGTGCCCGCAGCGGCTCGACGCGATCGAGGACCGCCTGCTGATCACCGGCGTGGCCGACGCCCTGGAGCGCCGCGAGGCCACGCCGGCCGCCATGGGCGATCTGCTGCTGGCGCATGGCCGCCGCCACGTGGCGGCCCTGCGCGGCCTGAACGACATCCTGCTGGAGGAGATGGACGCCGGCGGCCCCGACCGCTATTCGCTCGATCCCGACACTTCGATGAACCGCTACACCTACCGCGCCGCGCTGTTGTCGGCCGGCGCTGCCATCGACGCGGTGGACGCGGTGGTGGCGGGCGAGCTGACCAACGCCTTCTGCGCCACCCGCCCGCCCGGCCACCACGCCACGCGCAACCAGGCCATGGGTTTCTGCTTCTTCAGCAACGTGGCGGTGGCGGCCAAATACGCCTGCGAGCGCCACGGCCTCAAGCGCGTGGCCATCGTGGACTTCGACGTGCACCACGGCAACGGCACCGAAGACATCGTGGCCGGCGACGAACGCATCCTGATGGTGAGCTTCTTCCAGCACCCGTTCTACCCCGAAGGCGGCGCGCAGAAGCAGGACGCCAACCTGGTCAACTGCCCGGTGCCGGCCTACACACGCGGCATGGACGTGCGCGAGCTGGTCGAGCTGATGTGGATGCCGCGGCTGGAGCAGTTCCAGCCCGAGCTGGTGTTCATCAGCGCCGGCTTCGACGCCCACCGCGAGGACGACATGGGCCAGCTCGGCCTGACCGAATCCGACTTCGCCTGGATCACCGAGCGCGTCAAGGGCGTGGCCGAGCGCTTTGCCCAGGGCCGCATCGTGAGCTGCCTGGAAGGGGGCTACAACCTCAACGCGCTGGCGCGCAGCGTGGAGGCGCACCTGCGCGTGCTGGCCGAGGTGTGATCCGGAGATGTGAATAGAATCGGCTTCCAGCGGCCGATCGGCAAGCGCCAGCAGCTATCGTATTTGTAGTGCATGACGGCGCCGACGGGTCGCCGCCGGCCACCGGACGGAGCCATCACCATGAGCGCATCTCCAGCCATACCTGCCGAACCCCTGGTGCGCCATCAGCGCGATGCGCGCGGCGTGCACCGGCTGACGCTGAACCAGCCCAAGTCCTTCAACGTGCTGAGCGAGGCCATGCTGGCCGAGCTGCAGCGGCTGCTCGACCAGATCGGCGCCGACCCGGCCGCGCGCGCGGTGGTGATCGGTGCCGAAGGCAAGGCCTTCTGTGCCGGCCATGACCTCAAGCAGATGAAGGCCAGTCCGCGGCTGGACTATTACCAGGCGCTGTTTGCCCAGTGCAGCCGCATGATGCTGTCGATCCTCAGGCTGCCGGTGCCGGTGCTGGCACGCGTGCAGGGCCTGGCCACGGCGGCCGGCTGTCAGCTGGTGGCACAGTGCGATCTGGCGGTGGCGGCGCAGGGGGCGCGCTTCGGTGTCAACGGCATCGACGTCGGCCTGTTCTGCAGCACGCCCAGCGTGCCGCTGGTGCGCAACATCGCGCCCAAGCAGGCCATGGAGATGCTGCTGACCGGCGGCTTCATCGGCGCCGAGGAGGCGCAGGCGCGTGGCCTGGTCAACCGCGTGGTGCCCCCCGAACAGCTCGACGAGACGGTGGAGGCGCTGGTCGGCGCCATCCTGGCCAAGCCGCGTGCGGCCATCGCCGCCGGCAAGGAGCTGTTCTATCGCCAGCGCGAGCTGGGCATCGAGGCCGCTTACCAGCTGGCCGGCCAGACCATGGCCTGCAACATGATGCTGGACGTCACCCAGGAAGGCGTGCAGGCCTTCATCGACAAGCGGGAACCGGCGTGGCGCAAGACGGCGTGCTGACCGCGCTGGCGGCCGGTGGGCTGAGCGGCATGCGCCGGCTGCGCATCGACGACTGGAGCGAATGGTGGGCGGCCGTCACGCGGCCGGTGGTGCTGGGCGAGTTCCTGCTGATGCTGGCCAGCGGCCTGCTGGCCTGGGGCGTCACGGCGCTGCTGCGGCGCCACCGCGCGCTGCCGGCGCAGGCCCAACCGGGCATTCTGTTGGGGCGCCGTGGCGTGGACGGCGTGCTGTTTCCGATGCTGTGGCTGACCCTGGCCTGGCTGGCGCGCCTGGTCTGGCTGCGCTGGGAAGCTTCGGCACCGCTGCTGCGCGTGGCGCTGCCGGTGCTGCTGGCGCTGCTGGTGATCCGGGTCGGGGTCAAGGTGCTGCAGGCGGCGTTTCCGCGCGCGCGCTTCGTGCGCGCGCTGGAGCGCAGCATTTCCTGGCTGGTCTGGGGCCTGTGGGTGCTGTGGCTGAGCGGTTTGCTGCCGGTGCTGCTGGAAGAGGCCGACCACCTGACCTGGAAGGTCGGCGCGGCCACGCTCAGCCTGCGCAGCCTGCTGGAAGGGGGGCTGAACGTCGTCATCGCCCTGCTGCTGGCGCTTTGGCTGTCGTCGGCCATCGAGTCGCGCCTGCTGCGCGAGGTCGGCGGCGGCACCCTGTCGATGCGCAAGATGCTCGCCAACGCCACGCGCGCGGTGCTGGTGTTCGTGGCGGTGCTGGTGGCGCTGTCGGCGGTGGGCATCGATCTGACCGCGCTGTCGGTGCTGGGCGGAGCCATCGGCGTCGGCATCGGCCTGGGCTTGCAGCGGCTGGCGGCCAACTACGTGTCGGGCTTCGTGGTGCTGGCCGAGCGCGCACTGCGCATCGGCGACATGGTGCGCGTCGACGGTTTCGAAGGACAGATCACCGACATCCGCGCGCGCTACACCGTGATTCGCAGCAGTTCGGGGCGCGAGTCGGTGGTGCCCAACGAACTGATGGTGACGCAGCGGGTGGAAAACCTGTCACTGGCCGACCGGCGCATCTGGCAGTCGACCACCGTCGGTGTCGGTTACGGCAGCGATGCGCGCCAGGTGCAGCAGTTGCTGCGCGATGCGGCGCTGACGGTGCCCCGCGTGCTGCGCGAGCCGGCGCCGTCGGCCTCGCTGTCGGCCTTCGGCGCCGATGCGCTGGAGTTCACGGTCGGCTACTGGATGAGCGAGCCCGAAGCCGGGGTGCTGGGCCTGCGCTCCGAGGTCAACCTGGCGATCCTCGACGCGCTGCGCCGCCACGGCATCGAGATCCCGTTCCCGCAGCGCGTGCTGCACCATCCGCCGCCTGCGCCGACGCCCGCTGAAAGCAGGGTAGAATGAAAAAGCACGATCGTTCGATTTTGGTGGATCTGTCGCTTGAGTGATGTCCGTCAGGCGGCCCGCCACAGGTCGTGAACTAGAATGATTTCGAGTCGCCACGCAGCGGGAAACTGCCGCGCCGGCAAACGTCAAGTGAACAGCAGCCCAGGAGATCTGTACCCATGAAAGCACTCGTCGCCGTCAAGCGCGTGGTGGACTACAACGTGAAGGTGCGCGTCAAGAGCGACGGCACCGGCGTGGACATCGCCAACGTCAAGATGAGCATGAACCCGTTCGACGAAATCGCGGTGGAAGAAGCCGTGCGCCTGAAGGAAAAGGGCGTGGTCAGCGAGATCGTCGCCGTCTCCTGCGGCGTCGCCCAGTGCCAGGAAACCCTGCGCACCGCCATGGCCATCGGCGCCGACCGCGCCATCCTGGTCGAAACCGATGCCGAGCTGCAGCCGCTGGCCGTGGCCAAGCTGCTCAAGGCTTTGGTGGACAAGGAGCAGCCCGGCCTGGTGATCCTGGGCAAGCAGGCGATTGACGACGACGCCAACCAGACCGGCCAGATGCTGGCCGCGCTGGCCGAGCTGCCGCAGGCCACCTTTGCCAGCAAGGTCGAGATTGCGGACGGCAAGGCCAGCGTCACGCGCGAGGTCGACGGCGGCCTGGAAACCCTGGCCCTCACGCTGCCGGCGGTGGTCACCACCGACCTGCGCCTGAACGAGCCGCGCTACGTCACGCTGCCGAACATCATGAAGGCCAAGAAAAAGCCGCTCGACACCGTCAAGCCCGAGGACCTGGGCGTGGATGTGGCGCCGCGCCTGAAAACGCTGAAAGTGGCCGAGCCGCCCAAGCGCGGCGCCGGCATCAAGGTGCCCGACGTCGCCACCCTGGTGGACAAACTGCGCAACGAAGCCAAAGTCATCGGATGACCGAATGACCGCGCGGCTTCGCCGCTTCGATGACGCCGCTGGCGCGGCGTGACCCTTGAACCCTTGGGCATTGAAGCGCGGCGAAGTCATCCGTCATTTGTCATCGCACCCCATTCCCGGAGATTTCTCATGACCGCACTCGTCATTGCCGAACACGACAACGCCTCCATCAAGGGCGCCACCCTCAACACCGTCACCGCCGCGGCCGCCTGCGGTGGCGACGTGCACGTGCTGGTGGCCGGCCACAACGCCGCTGCCGCCGCCCAGGCCGCCAGCCAGATCGCCGGCGTCGCCAAGGTGCTGCACGCCGACGCCCCAGCCCTGGCCCACGGCCTGGCCGAAAACCTGGCGGCCCAGGTGCTGGCGGTGGCCGGCAACTACAGCCACATCCTGTTTCCCGCCACCGCCGGCGGCAAGAACGCCGCCCCGCGTGTGGCCGCCAGGCTGGACGTGGCGCAGATCAGCGAAGTCACCAAGGTCGACAGTCCCGACACCTTCGAGCGCCCGATCTACGCCGGCAACGCCATCGCCACCGTGCAGTCGGCCGACGCCACCAAGGTGATCACCGTGCGTGCCACCGGCTTTGACGCCGCCGCGGCCAGCGGCGGCAGCGCCGCGGTCGAGAGCGTGGCTGCCGTGGCCGACAGCGGCAAGAGCGGCTTCGTTGGCCAGGAAATCGCCAAGAGCGACCGCCCCGAACTGACTGCCGCCAAGATCGTCGTCTCCGGCGGTCGCGCCCTGGGCAGCGCCGAGAAGTTCAACGAGGTCATGACCCCGCTGGCTGACAAGCTGGGCGCCGCCATCGGCGCCAGCCGCGCGGCGGTGGATGCCGGCTATGCGCCCAACGACCTGCAGGTGGGGCAGACCGGCAAGATCGTGGCGCCGCAGCTCTACATCGCCGCCGGCATTTCGGGCGCCATCCAGCACCTGGCGGGCATGAAGGACAGCAAGGTCATCGTCGCCATCAACAAGGACGAAGAGGCGCCGATCTTCAGCGTGGCCGACTACGGCCTGGTGGCCGACCTGTTCGAGGCCGTGCCCGCGCTGACCCAGGCCCTGTGATTGTCCGGCGCGGCACCTGAACGAAGGTGCGCGCTGGTCCACTGAAACATTGAAATGGGCGGCGAGGGACACCCCAGACGGGGGGCGATGCAAGGCGCAAAGCGCTGCAACAGCCGGTGCTGTGGCGAGCATGGGCAACGCCGCAGCGTGCCCGTATCTGGTGGACAGCACCGTTCCGATTTCAGTGTTTCGGTGGACTGGGATGTCTCGGTTCAAGGGCGTCGCATGCGATGCCCTTTTGTTTTGCATGTTTCAGGATCCCTGCCATGAGCTACAAGGCCCCCGTCAAAGACCTGCTGTTCAACATCGAGCATCTGGCCCGCATCGACCAGATCGCCGCCATCCCCGGCTTCGAGGATGCCGGCCTGGAGACCGCCCAGGCGGTGCTGGAAGAATGCGCGCGCTTCAATGAAGGGGTGGTGGCACCGCTCAACTTCGAGGCCGACAAGGCGCCGTCCAGCCACTCGGGCACGGCGGTGACCACCAGCGCCGGCTTCAAGGAGGCCTATCGCCAATACATCGAAGGCGGCTGGCAAGGCCTGCAGCACCCGGCGGCCTTCGGCGGGCAAGGCCTGCCCAAGACCATTGGCGCAGCCTGTGGCGAAGTCCTCAATTCGGCCAACCTGAGCTTCGCCCTGTGCCCACTGCTGACCGACGGTGCCATCGAGGCGCTGCTCACGGCGGGCAGCGAGGAGCTGAAGGCGACCTACCTGGAGCAGTTGGTGTCCGGCCACTGGACCGGCACCATGAACCTGACCGAGCCCCAGGCCGGCAGTGACCTGGCGGCGGTGCGCACGCGCGCCGAGCCGCAGCCCGACGGCACCTACCGCATCTTCGGCACCAAGATCTTCATCACCTACGGCGAGCACGACATGGCCGAGAACATCGTGCACCTGGTGCTGGCGCGCGTGCAGGGCGCGCCCGAGGGCGTCAAGGGCATCAGCCTGTTCGTGGTGCCCAAGTTCATGGTCAAGCCCGATGGCAGCCTGGGCGAGCGCAACGACGTGTACTGCGTCAGCATCGAGCACAAGATGGGCATCAAGGCCAGCCCGACGGCGGTGCTGCAGTTCGGCGACCACGGCGGCGCCGTCGGCTACCTGGTCGGCGAAGAAAACCGCGGCCTCGAATACATGTTCATCATGATGAACGCCGCCCGCTATGCGGTCGGTGTGCAGGGCATCGCGATTGCCGAGCGGGCCTACCAGAAGGCGGTGCAGTACGCCGGCGAACGGGTGCAGAGCCGCCCGGTCGATGGCAGCACGCCGGGCGCCGCCACCATCATCCACCACCCCGACGTGCGCCGCATGCTGATGACCATGCGCGCCCTGACCGAGGGTTGTCGCGCCATGGCCAGCACGGCGGCAGCGGCCTACGATGCGGCCCACCACCACCCGGATGCCGACGTGCGCCGGCAGAACCAGGTCTTCTATGAATTTCTGGTGCCTCTGGTCAAGGGCTACAGCACCGAGATGAGCCTGGAGGCCACCAACCTGGGCGTGCAAGTGCACGGCGGGATGGGCTTCATCGAGGAAACCGGCGCCGCGCAGTACTATCGCGATGCCAAGATCCTGACCATCTACGAAGGCACGACCGCCATCCAGGCCAACGACCTGGTGGGCCGCAAGACGGCGCGCGATGGCGGCCAGACCGCCCGGGCGGTCGCGGCGCAGATCGAAGCCACCGAGCGGCAACTGGCCGGCGGCAGCAGCGATGCCCAGGCCGTGGCGCGCCGGCTGGCGACGGCCCGGCAGGCGTTTCTGGACGTGGTCGACTTCATGGCCGCCCAGGCGCGCGCCAACCCGAACGCCGCCTACGCCGGCAGCGTGCCCTACCTGATGCTGACCGGCAACCTGGTGGCCGGCTGGCAACTGGGCCGCGCGCTGATCGCGGCCGAGCAGCAGAAGGCCGCCGGCCACGACGCCGCCTTCATGACGGCCAAGATCGCCACCGCGCGCTTCTACGCCGACCACATCCTCACGCGCGTGCCGGGGGTGCGCGACGCCATCGTCGAAGGCGCCGACAGCGTGACCGCGCTGGCGCCGGACGCGTTCTGAATTTGCTACTGAATTCATAGCTGCTGGCGCTTGTAGAACGGGCGCTGGAGGCCATTTTTATATTCCATCTGGTTTCCTGAGAGGATCGCCATGTCCCGTCTGCCACCGGTGCTGCAACGCCTGAAGTTCCCCGTCATCGGATCGCCGCTGTTCATCATCAGCAACCCCAAGCTGGTGATCGCGCAATGCACTTCGGGCGTGGTGGGGTCGATGCCGGCGCTCAATGCGCGCCCGGCGGCGCAGCTGGACGAATGGCTGGCCGAGATCACCGAGGCGCTGGCCGCGTGGGATCGCGCCCACCCGGACAACCCGGCCGCGCCCTTTGCCATCAACCAGATCGTGCACAAGAGCAACGACCGGCTGGAGCACGACATGCAGTTGTGCGCCAAGTACAAGGTGCCGATCATCATCACCAGCCTGGGCGCGCGCGAGGACGTCAACCACGCCGTGCATGGCTGGGGCGGCGTGGTGCTGCACGACGTCATCAACAACGTGTTTGCCCACAAGGCGATCGAAAAGGGCGCCGATGGCCTGATCCCGGTGGCTGCCGGCGCCGGCGGCCACGCCAGCGCCAAGAGCCCGTTCGCCATGGTGCAGGAAATCCGCGAATGGTTCGACGGCCCGATCGCCCTGTCGGGCGCCATCGCTTCCGGCGGTGCCATCCTGGCGGCGCAGGCCATGGGCGCCGACTTTGCCTACATCGGCTCGGCCTTCATCGCCACCGAGGAGGCGCGTGCCGTCGATGCCTACAAGCAGATGATCTGCGACTGCGATTCCGACGACATCGTCTACAGCAACTTCTACACCGGGGTGCTGGGCAACTACCTCAAGGGCAGCATCCGCAACGCCGGCATGGACCCGGACAACCTGCCGCAGAGCGACCCCAGCAAGATGAACTTCGGTGGTGGCGGCGGCGCCAAGGCCTGGAAGGACATCTGGGGTTGCGGCCAGGGCATTGGCGCCATCCGCCAGGTGGTGCCGACCGCAGTGCTGATCGAGCGCTTCAAGCGTGAGTACCAGCAGGCGCGCGAGCGGCTGGCGCTCTGATCGAACGGCGCACCCTCACAGCCACAGCAGAAAGCCCGGTCATGCCGGGCTTTGTTGTGACGAGGAAGGCCCCTGGGGGCGCCGGGCTGCAGGACAGGGTCAGAGACGCAGGCCCAGCGCCACCACGGTGCTGGCCGGCTTGGCGCGCCGCGGCTTGCGCGCGCTGGCGCCCGGGCGCGGCGCCGCAGGCGAGGGGGCTGCTTCAGCCACGCGCTGCTGGATATGGGCCAGCGCCTCTTCCACCTGGTCGATCAGGATCAGGCACAGACCGCCAGGCTGGAGTCGGCCCAGCGCGCGGTCGATGGCCTTGAATTCGCCACGGATTTCCTCCACGTGCCGGGTGCGTGTGGCGCCTTCCAGACCCTGGCGCAGCAGCGCCAGCACCTCGCCGTCCTGCCGGCCACGCTGGCAGGCGTCCTGGTAGAGGATGACGTCGTCAAAGGCGGCCCCCAGCAGGCGGGTCTGACCGCGGATGTCTTCGTCGCGGCGATCGCCTGCGCCGCTGATCACCACCGAGCGGCGGCTGGCCGGCATGTTCTGCACGCCGGCCACCAGGGCAGCGATGGCGTCCGGGTTGTGGCCGTAGTCGGCGATCAGGGTGGCGCCGCGGTAGTCGAACACGTTGAAGCGGCCGGGCACACCGTGCAGGTCGCTGATGAAGCTCGCCAGGCCTTTCTGGATGGCGTCCCAGGACACACCCAGCGCCCAGGCCGCCGCCACCGAGGCCATGCAGTTTTCGACCTGGAAGCCGATCTGCCCCTTGCGGGTCAGCGGCACACGCGACAAGGGCAGGCGGCGCAGGCTGTCGCCTTCGGCGCAGACGATGTCGCCGCGGTCGACGAACACCACCCGCTTGCCCTGGGCCCGGTGCGTGGCGATGACCGGGTGGTGGCCGTCCAGGGCAAAGTAGGTCACCTGACCGGGGCAGTGCGGCGCCATCGCCACCACCGCCGGGTCGGCGGCGTTGAGCACCGCGGTGCCGGTGGGCGCGACGTTGAGCACGATCACGCGCTTGAGCACCTTCAGGTCTTCCAGCGTGGTGATGTAGTTCAGGCCCAGGTGATCGCCGCCGCCCAGGTTGGTGACGATGGCGACGTCGCACTGATCGAAGGCCAGGCCTTCGCGCAGCATGCCGCCGCGCGCGGTTTCCAGCACGGCGGCATCGACATCGGGGTGGGCCAGCACGTTGCGCGCGCTGCGCGGTCCGGAGCAGTCGCCGGAGTCGATCTGCCGGCCATTGACGTAGACGCCGTCGGTGTTGGTCATGCCCACCCGCAGACCGCTGGTCTTGAGCAGGTGCGCGGCCAGGCGCACGGTGGTGGTCTTGCCGTTGGTGCCGGTGACGGCGATCACCGGGATGCGGCCATTGCCACCGTCAGGGAACATGTGGTCGATCACCGCCTGGCCGACGTCGCGGCCCTTGCCGTAGGACGGGCTCAGGTGCATGCGCAGGCCGGGCGCGGCGTTGACTTCGACGATGCCGCCGTTCTGCTCTTCCAGTGGCTTGATGACCGTCTCGCACACCACGTCGACGCCGCAGATGTCCAGGCCCACGGTCTGTGCGGCCTCGATGGCCCGCGCCGCCACCAGGGGGTGGACGCTGTCGGTCACGTCGGTGGCGGTGCCGCCGGTGGACAGGTTGGCGTTGTTGCGCATCACCACGCGCTGACCTTTGGTGGGCACGCTGTCGGGCGTCAGGCCCTGGGCCGCCAGGCGAGCCTCGGCGATGGCGTCGATGCGGATCCTGGTCAGCGAGGTGCCGTGACCTTCGCCACGGCGCGGATCCTTGTTGACTTCGGCCACCAGTTCGCGCACCGTGTGTTCACCGTCACCGACCACCAGCGGCGGCTCGCGGCGCGCTGCCGCCACCAACTGGTTGCCTACCACCAGCAGCCGGAAATCATGGCCGGGCAGAAAGCGCTCGACCATCACCGTGCCGTACTGGGCCGCGGCCTGGTAGGCGATGTCGAAGTGCTCGCGATCAAGGATGCCGACGGTCACTCCCTTGCCCTGGTTGCCATCCTGGGGTTTGACCACCACCGGCAGGCCGATCTCCTGCGCGGCTGCCCAGGCGTCCTGCAGATCGCTGACCGGGCGGCCCAGGGGCACGGGCACGCCGGCGGCGTGCAGCAGCTTTTTGGTCAGGTCCTTGTCCTGGGCAATCGATTCGGCAATCGCGCTGGTGCCGTCGACTTCGGCCGCCTGGATGCGCCGCTGGCGACTGCCCCAGCCCAGCTGCACCAGACTGCCGCGCGTCAGCCGCTTGAACGGGATGCCACGCCGCACGGCGGCGTCGACGATGGCGCCGGTCGAAGGGCCCAGGCGCTCGTCTTCGTCGAGTTCGCGCAGTTCGGCCAGGGCGGCGCCGACATCGAACTGGCCGCCTTCAGCTGCGGCGCGGCACAGCAGCTGGGCCTTGTCGAAGGCCAGGCGGCCCACGGCTTCTTCGGTGTACTGGACGGCAACCTGGTACGTGCCTTCGATTTCGGTCGGTGTGGTGCGGCTGAACGTGACCGGGCAACCCGCCTGAGCCTGCAGGGCCAGGGTCACCAGCTCCAGCGCGTGGGCCATGGACAGGGGCGTGCTGGGCGCCGCGGGCTGGTTGACCTGAAGCGTGCCTACATGGGGAAACAGCTCACGCAGGCGTTGTTCGAAGGTGGGCTGTTGGTGCAGGTCGCGCTCGGCTGCGTCGCAGGTGACCACGGCCTCGATGGCCGTGTGGCGGCTCCACAGGTTGGGGCCGCGCAGCGCGCGAATGCGGGTGATTTCCATGATGGTCCTGGAAGGAATGGGCTGATCTACGCAACGGCTGAGCCGGTGGCTCAGTGGACAGCGCCGGCCGGTGCCGCTTCACAAAAGTGCAACAAACCGGCACGGATCAGCTCCACCGGCACGCCCAGCGACCAGGCCGTGGCGACGGCCGCCAGCACATGCGGGCGCACGTCGGCCGGCGGTTCCTGGGCGATGGCGGAAAACTCGGGCGCCGACAGGTTGACCAGCGCAAACTCCTCCGGGCCTTGCGCCAGCACGATGCGATCGCCGCGGGCCAGGGCGACGCGGCCCTTGCGCGCGCGGTGCGCCTTCAAGGCCGGGCTCTGCGGGTCGAGGCTGTAGAGCAGCACTTCGCCGTCGGCGTAGTCGGCCAGCGCCAGCACTTCGGCGTCGTCGGCGTTCAGCACCGCCGCCCCTTCGGGCAGCACCACGTCGACCTGGGTGCGCACGATGTTGGGCATCTGGTCGGCCTCGGTGATGTACAGATCCTCCAGGCCCTGCGGCCCGGGCATGCACATGACCACACCGACCTGGCAGCGGTCGTAGGGCAGGCCTTCGGTCAGGATGTGGCGCGGCGAGGTTTCGAACACGGCGGCCTGCACCGTGCGGTTGATGAGCATCCGCTCACCGATGTCGTAGCCCAGCGCACCGCCGCTCGCCAGCCGGCGCTGGCCGAGGAACAGGCCATCTCGGCAGCCCAGTGCCGTCTGCAGGCCGTGCAACTGCATCAGGGCGGCGGTCAGGCGCGCCGCCAGCGCGCTTTCGCCGTCGCCGATGATGCCGACGATCGGAATGCGCCCGCTGGCTCCGGCGGGGAACAGATGGTTGACGATGGCGTCGCCCACCGGCTGGGCGCGGCCGATGGCCGGTTTGAGGTGCATCAGCAGGCCGGGCCCGGCGTTGACTTCGACGATCGCGCCGCCCTGCGGAATCAGCGGCTGGCCGATGTCTTCGGCCACCAGGTCGATGCCGGCGATGTCCAGCCCGACCACGCGGGTGGCCATTGCCACCAGCTCGGCCACGTCGGGGTGCACCTGCCCGGTGACGTCGATCGACATGTTGCCGGTGCGCTGCACCTCCGCCGATTCGCCGCGCGGCAGCACGCTGTCGATGCCCAGGCCCTGGCGCTCCAGCAGCAGCAGCAGCACCGGGTCGTCGTGGCGCAGGGTTTCCAGCGGCAGATGTTCTTCGACGCCGCGCCGCGGGTCGGTGTTGACGTGGGCGTCGATGAGCTGGCCGATGCTGGAGCGACCATCTCCGCTGACGCGGATGATTTCGCCACGCGTGGCCGCCACCACCTTGCCACCGACCACCAGCAGCCGGTGCTCCTGGCCGGGAATGAAGCGCTCGACGATCACTTCGGAGCCTTCCTGTTCGGCGGCGGCGAAGGCGCGCACGACCTCGTCGCGTGTCTTGAGGTTCAGCGACACGCCGCGCGCATGGTTGCCGTCCGACGGCTTGACGGCCACGGGCAGGCCGATGTCCTCGGCGGCGTCCCAGGCGTCGTCGGCACTGCTGACGGTGCGGCCCTCGGGCACCGGCACGCCGGCGGCCGCCAGCAGCTGCTTGGTCAGGTCCTTGTCGCTCGCAATGCCTTCGGCGATGGCGCTGGTGCGGTCGGTTTCGGCGGTCCAGATGCGGTGTTGCGCGGCGCCGTGGCCGAGCTGCACCAGGTTGCCGTCGTTGAGCCGGATGTTGGGAATGCCGCGTTCCACCGCGGCGTCGACGATGCAGGCCGTGCTGGGCCCCAGGCACTGGCGATCGACCATCTCGGTCAGTCGGGCGATGGTGGCGGCGACGTCGTAGGGGCGGTCGTTGATGGCCGCCATCACCAGATCGCGCGCCGAGGTGATGGCCAGCCTGCCGACGGCTTCGTGACGGGTGCGGATGACCACCTTGTAGACGCCACGCTCGTGCGTCATGCGGGCCTTGCCGAAGCCGGTCTTCATGCCGGCCTGGGTCTGCAGTTCGAGCGCCACGTGCTCCAGGATGTGGCCCGGCCAGGTGCCGTCGCGCAGGCGCATCAGAAAGCCCCCGCGACGGCCGACGCTGCAGCGGTGCTCGATCAGACCGGGCAGCCAGGCCGTCAGGCGGTCGTAAAAGCCGGGCAGGGTGTTGGAGGGGAAGTCTTCCAGTTCGCCGATGTCGACGATGGCCTCGATCACCGCGCGGTAGGTCCAGATGTTGGGGCCGCGCAGATGCGCCATGCGGCGGATGATGATGTCGGCGAACTGGCGATCGGGCGGTGCGGCCGACGCCGGCGCCAGTTCGGCGGCGGCTTGTGGGGCGCGGACATACAATCCGCCACCGTTTGCCGAGCCGTGTTCGTGTTGATCGATTCGCCTCATGGGGCCCTGCGCTCGCTTTCCGTGTTTCGTTGCTGTCTGAAGGGCTGCCTTGCCGGAACCCACGTCGTCCGATCCCCGCCTGGCCATGCCGGCGGGTGACCCCGCGCCTGCCATCGAAGAGGCGCCACCCCTGCGACCCACAGAAAACGTGCTGGGCTCGCTGGACGTTGACCTGACGCGCCAGCTGCGCTTTGGGCGCGGGGTGATTCTCATTACAGATCAACGGCTTGTCACGCGGTTTCCGGATGCAACCGGCTGGCAGGCCTGGGACTTGCACCCCGGGCTGTCGCTGGCGCACCACGACCACGCCGGGGTGGGCACGCTGGAGCTGCACGACGCGCAGGGAAGGCTGGCGGTCTGGCGCTACACCCTGGGGCACAACCCGGCGGCGCTGCGCCTGCTGGGGCAGTTCGAGCGCGCCCGTGAGGCGCTGGCCGGCGGCGCGCCGTCGGCCAGCGAGGACGTCGCCCCGGCCGACCAGGCCGAGGATGAAGAGGGCGTGCCCGACCAGCCGCCGTCCACCTGGACCCTGCTGCGCCTGTGGCGCTTTGCCAGGCCCTACCAGTGGCAGCTGCTGGCCGGTTTCGTGCTGATGCTGGCGGCCACCGCCGCCACCCTGGTGCCGCCCTACCTGACCATGCCGCTGATGGACAAGGTGCTGATCCCGTTCCAGAGCGGCCAGCAGATCGACACCGGCTACGTCGCGCTGCTGCTGACCGGCCTGCTGGGGTCGGCCTTGCTGGCGTGGGGCCTGGGCTGGGCCAAGACCTACATCCTGGCGCTGGTGTCCGAGCGCATCGGTGCCGACCTGCGGACAATCACTTACGAACACCTGCTCAAACTTTCACTTGAATATTTCGGTGGCCGGCGCACGGGAGACCTGATGGCGCGCATCGGTTCGGAAACCGACCGCATCAACATTTTTCTGTCGCTGCACCTGCTGGACTTCGCCACCGACGTGCTGATGATCGCCATGACGGCGGCGATCCTGTTTTCCATCGACCCGACGCTGGCGCTGGTGACCCTGGTGCCGCTGCCGATCATTGCGTGGCTGATCCACGTGGTGCGCGACCGCCTGCGCACCGGCTTCGAGAAGATCGACCGCGTCTGGTCGGAAGTCACCAACGTGCTGGCCGACACCATTCCGGGTATCCGCGTGGTCAAGGCCTTCGCCCAGGAAGACCGCGAAGCGAGTCGCTTTCGCGATGCCAACCGCCACAACCTGGCCGTCAACGACCGCCTGAACCGCCTGTGGTCGCTGTTTTCGCCCACCGTCACGTTGCTGACCGAAATCGGGCTGCTGATCGTCTGGGCCGCCGGCATCTGGCTGGTCAGCCAGCAGCGCGTCACGGTGGGGGTGCTGACGGCGTTTCTGGCTTACATCGGGCGCTTCTACACCCGGCTCGATTCGATGAGCCGCATCGTCTCGGTGACGCAGAAGGCGGCCTCGGCCACCAAGCGCATCTTTGAAATCCTCGACCATGTCTCCAGCGTGCCGGAGCCGAAAAACCCCGTGCCGCTGCCACGCGTGCAGGGCCGCATCGACATCCGCAGTGCGGCGCTGCGCTACGGCAACCGCTCGGTGCTGCGCGGCCTGGACCTGCACATCGAACCGGGTCAGATGATCGGCCTGGTGGGCCACAGCGGCTCCGGCAAGAGCACGCTGGTGAACCTGATCTGCCGCTTCTATGACGTGAGCGAGGGCGCCATCGAAGTCGATGGCGTGGACCTGCGGCAGGTGCGGGTGGCCGACTGGCGCCGCCACATCGGCCTGGTGCTGCAGGAGCCCTACCTGTTTTTCGGCACCATCGCCGAGAACATCGCCTACGGCAAGCCCGACGCCACGCGCGAGGAGATCGTGGCCGCCGCGCGCGCCGCCCACGCGCACGAGTTCATCCTGCGGCTGCCGCAGGGCTACGACTCGCTGGTGGGCGAGCGCGGCCAGGGGCTGTCGGGCGGCGAGCGCCAGCGCATCAGCATCGCCCGCGCGCTGCTGATCGACCCCAAGATCCTGATCCTGGATGAGGCCACGGCCTCGGTCGACACCGAAACCGAACGCGAGATCCAGAAGGCGCTGGACAACCTGGTGCGTGGGCGCACGACGATTGCCATCGCGCACCGCCTGTCCACGCTGCGCAAGGCCGACCGGCTGGTGGTGATGGACAAGGGCGTGAAGGTCGAGGAGGGCACGCACGAAGTGCTGCTGGGGCGCCGCGGCGCCTACTGGCGCCTGTACGAGGCGCAGGCGCGGCAGGAGAAGGCCGAGCGCGAGCGCATGCTGGTGGTCGACGATGCCGTGCTGGCCGGTGAGCCGACGGCGGTGCCCGCCATTGCCACGCCGACGCACCGCGGCGACGTCAGCACGGCCGAGGCCCGGCGCCAGGAGTCCCAGCCATGAGCGCGCCCGACTTCGATCTGCAGCGCGACGCCTTCGGTCGCCTGGTGCTGACCGACGCCCAGGGGCATGCGCATGTCGGCGTGGCGGCCGTGCGGGCGTTTCCGATCGGTGCGCCCGACGAAGGGATCAGCCTGGTCGATGGCGACGGTCATGAACTGGCCTGGGTGCCGCGGCTCGGCGCATTGGACGAGGACCGTCGCGCCCTGCTGGTCGAGGCGCTGGAGCAGCGCGAGTTCATGCCGCGTCTGCTGCGCGTGAGGGGCGTGAGCAGTTTCGTGACGCCGAGCACCTGGGAGGTCGACACCGACCGCGGTCCGACCCGCTTCGTGCTCAAGGGTGAGGAAGACATCCGCCGTCTCGGGCCCGGCCTGCTGATCGTCAACGACGCCCATGGCGTGCAGTACCTGATCCAGGATCTGATGGCCATGGACCGCCACAGCCGGAAGTTGCTCGACCGCTTCCTCTGAGCGCTACAACAAATATAGCTGCTCGCGCTTGCCAGGCATGGGCCAGAGGTCGTTTTGACTTGAAATCGTTGGGGCGGCAGCGGTGTTGCGACGTCCTTGAGCGGGGCGGTCGCGCCGGGGCGCCGGTCAGGCGCCGAAGAAGCTCTTGAGGCGGTCGGTCCAGCTTTCGGTGCCGGGTGAGTGCTTGGCGCCGCCTTTTCGCAGCGATTCGTCGAACTCCTTCAGCAGCTTGCGCTGGTGCTCGGTCAGCTTGACCGGCGTTTCGATGCTGATGTGGCAGTACAGGTCGCCCGGGTAGGACGAGCGCACGCCCTTGATACCCTTGCCGCGCAGACGAAACTGCTTGCCCGCCTGCGTGCCTTCGGGAATGTCGATCGCCGCCTTGCCGCTGAGCGTGGGCACCTCGATCTCGCCGCCCAGTGCCGCGGTGGCGAAACCGATCGGCACCACGCAGTGCAGGTCGTCGCCGTCGCGCTCGAAGATGTCGTGTTTCTTCAGGCGGATCTCGATGAACAGATCGCCCGGCGGCCCGCCGTTGCTGCCCGGCTCACCGTTGCCGGCCGAGCGGATGCGCATGCCGTCGTCGATGCCGGCGGGGATCTTCACCTCCAGGGTCTTCTGGTTCTTGACCTTGCCCTGGCCGTGGCAGCTGGTGCAGGGGTCCTTGATGACCTTGCCTGTGCCGCGGCAGTGCGGGCAGGTCTGCTGCACACTGAAAAAACCCTGGCGCATCTGCACCACGCCCTGGCCGTGGCAGGTGGTGCAGGTGCTGGCGCTGGTGCCGGGCTTGGCGCCGGAGCCGTGGCAGGTGTCGCAGTCGTCCCAGCTCGGGATGCGGATCTGCGCTTCCTTGCCGGCGGCAGCCTCTTCCAGCGTGATGTCCATCGCGTAGCTGAGATCGGCGCCGCGGTACACCTGCCGGCCACCGCGCGCGCCACCGCGGCCGCCACCGAAGATGTCGCCGAAGATGTCGCCAAAGGTCTCGGCAAAGCCGCCGAAGCCTTCTGCTCCGCCGCGCATGTTGGGGTCCACCCCCGCATGGCCGTACTGGTCGTAGGCGGCCTTCTTCTGCGGGTCGGACAGCATTTCGTAGGCTTCCTTGGCCTCCTTGAACTTGGCCTCGGCGCTCTTGGCGTCACCCTGATTGCGGTCCGGGTGGTACTTCATCGCCAGCTTGCGATAAGCCTTCTTGATCTCGTCCTCGGACGCGTTCTTGGGAACACCCAGGACTTCGTAGTAATCGCGCTTGGCCATCTGCGTTCTTTCCATCTCTCAAGCAACAACGCCGCGCAGGGTGGTGTCTGTTGCCAGACCTCCTCTGCGCGGCGGGCGCGCGCCGGCCTTTGCGCTGGCCGGCGGCGCGTTCATGGGCGTCAGTCCTTCTTGACTTCCTTGACCTCGGCGTCGACCACGTTGTCGTCGGCGGCCGCGCCGGCTTGCGCGCCTTCCGGGGCAGCGCCGGCGGCCTGGGCGGCGGCTGCGGCGTCGGCATACATCTTCTCGCCCAGCTTCTGGCTGGCCGTCATGAGGGCCTCGGTCTTGCTTTCGATGTCGGCCTTGTCGTCGCCCTTGACGGCTTCTTCCAGGGCCTTGATGGCGGTCTCGATCTTGTCCTTCTCGCCGGCGTCGAGCTTGTCGCCGTGCTCACCGAGCGACTTGCGCACGCTGTGCACCATGGCGTCGCCCTGGTTGCGCGCCTGTACCAGCTCGACTTTCTTGTGGTCTTCGGCGGCATTCAGCTCGGCGTCCTTGACCATCTGCTGGATCTCGGACTCGGACAGGCCCGAGTTGGCCTTGATGGTGATCTTGTTTTCCTTGCCCGTGCCCTTGTCCTTGGCGCTGACGTGCAGGATGCCGTTGGCGTCGATGTC
>JADLIA010000069.1 GCA_020848515.1 Rubrivivax sp.
AAGAAAATCCTGGTCGCCCATCGCGGCGGTCTGGCCGCAGGCCAGGCGAAGCAAATTGCGCTGGCACGCGCCAGCGTGCGGGCGATGAGCCGCGAGGGCGCTGATGTTTAAGAAAATCCTGGTCGCCAATCGCGGCGAAATCGCCCTGCGGATCCAGCGCGCCTGCCGCGAGCTGGGCGTCAAGGCCGTGATGGTCTATTCCGAGGCCGACAAGGACGCCAAGTACGTGCGTCTGGCCGACGAGGCCGTCTGCATCGGCCCGGCGCCGTCGTCGCAGAGCTACCTGCACATGCCGGCGCTCATTTCGGCCGCCGAAGTCACCGACGCCGAGGCGATCCACCCCGGCTACGGCTTTCTGAGCGAGAACGCCGACTTTGCCGAACGGGTGGAAAAGAGCGGCTTTCAGTTCATCGGACCGACGCCCGAGTCGATCCGCATCATGGGCGACAAGGTGTCGGCCAAGCAGGCCATGATCAAGGCCGGCGTGCCCTGCGTGCCCGGCTCGGACGGTGAGCTGCCCGACGACCCGGCGGCCATCCGCCGCATCGCCAAGTCGATCGGCTACCCGGTGATCATCAAGGCCGCCGGCGGCGGTGGCGGGCGCGGCATGCGCGTGGTGCACACCGAGGCGGCGCTGCTGGGCGCGGTGCAGATGACCAAGGGCGAGGCGGCGGCCGCCTTCAACAACCCGGCGGTCTACATGGAGAAGTTCCTCCAGAACCCGCGCCACATCGAAATCCAGGTGCTGGCCGACAAGCACCGCAACGCCGTCTACCTGGGCGAGCGCGACTGCTCCATGCAGCGGCGCCACCAGAAGGTGATCGAGGAAGGCCCGGCGCCGGGCATCCCGCGCCGCCTGATCGAGCGCATCGGCGATCGCTGCGTGGCCGCCTGCAAGAAGATCGGCTACCGCGGTGCCGGCACCTTCGAGTTCCTGTACGAAAACGGCGAGTTCTATTTCATCGAAATGAACACCCGCGTGCAGGTCGAGCACCCGGTGACCGAATGGATCACCGGGGTCGACATCGTGCGCACCCAGATCATGGTGGCGGCGGGCGAGAAGCTGCCCTTCACCCAGCGCCAGATCCAGGTCAAGGGCCACGCCATCGAGTGCCGCATCAACGCCGAGGACCCGTTCAAGTTCACGCCCTCGCCGGGGCGCGTGACGCACTGGCACATGCCGGGGGGCCCCGGTGTGCGGGTCGACTCGCACGTCTACACCAACTACTTCGTGCCGCCCAACTACGACTCCATGATCGGCAAGATCATCGTCTATGGCGACACGCGCGAGCAGGCCATCGCTCGCATGCAGACCGCGCTGGCCGAAACCGTGATCGAGGGCATTCACAGCAACGTGCCCTTGCACCGCGAGCTGATGGTGGACGCCAAGTTCATGGAAGGCGGCACCAACATCCATTACCTGGAGAAGTGGCTGAGCGAGCACCAGCGCTGACCCTGCGCGGCCATCGCGGGCGCTGGGTGGCCGTCTGGCGCCGGGGCACGGCGCACGTCACCGGCTGCGAATTCCGAGGCTTTTGTGGCTCTGGCGCCCGATGAGAAAGCGCCGGCAGCTATGGTTTTTGAAGTGTTCCACCTGCCATGTTTGAACTTCGCCTGATCTGCCCGGAGGACCGCGTCGAACCCCTGTCCGACGCGCTGGAGGCGCTGGAGGCGCTGAGCGTGTCGGTGGAAGACGCCGACGCCGACACCGCAGCCGAACGCGCCCTGTTCGGCGAGCCCGGGCTGCCGCCGCCGGCGCAGAGCTGGTCGCGCTCGCGCGTGGTGGCCCTGTTCGGCGCCGAGGCACCGGCGCGCGAGGCAGCGCGCCTGCTGGCGCTGCAGGACTTCTGGGACGGCGGCTGCCAGATCGCCGCCATCGCCGCCGTGCCCGAGCAGGACTGGGTGCGCCTGACGCAGGCGCAGTTCGAGCCGGTGCCGATCACGCCCAGCTTCTGGATCGTGCCGACCTGGCACCAGGTGCCGGCGCAGGCCGAACGCGTGATCCGGCTCGACCCCGGGCTGGCCTTCGGCACCGGCACCCACCCCACCACCCGCATGTGCCTGCGCTGGCTGGCGGCACACGCGCCGCAGGGGCAGCGCGTGCTCGACTACGGCTGCGGCTCCGGCATCCTGGCCATCGGCGCCGCGCTGCACGGCGCGGCCGCGGTCGACGCCGTGGACATCGACCCTGCCGCCGTGCAGGCCACGCAGGACAACGCTGCCGCCAACGGCGTCGTGCTGCGCGCCGGCCTGCCCGAGCTGGCCCAGGGCGCCTACGACACCGTGCTGGCCAACATCCTGGCCACGCCGCTGAAGGTGCTGGCGCCGCTGCTGGCCGCGCACGTGGCGCCCGGCGGTGCCCTGGTGCTGGCCGGCGTGCTGGAGCGCCAGACCGAAGAGCTGCAGGACGCCTACCGGCCCTGGCTGGCGCTGCAGGTGGCCGACCGCGAAGACGGCTGGGTGCTGCTGGTGGCCCGGCGCGCCTGAGCCAGCGGCCGCGCGCCGCCGGCTCCCTACAATCCGCGCACCATGAGCCTGATCACGCGCTGCCCGGCCTGTGCGACCACCTTCAAGGTCGTGCCCGACCAGCTGCGCATCGCCGCCGGCTGGGTGCGCTGTGGCCATTGCCAGCAGGTGTTCGACGCCGCTGCGCACATGCTGCCCTACAGCGAAAGCGTGCGCCTGCAGGTGCCGCCACCGCCACCGCCACCGGCGCCCGCCGAGCCAGCGCCAGCCGCTGCCGTGCCGCCGGCGCCGCAGGCCGCGACCCCGCCCGCGGCGCCGCCGGCTGCCGCGCAGGCCGCCGCCGCGCCCAGCTTCACCCCACCGGGAGCGATCTTCCTGCGGCGGCCAGCCAGCCCGGCCGCCGCGTCCGGTGCGCCACCGGACGGCTGGCCCTCGCCGCATGCCGAGACCCTGCCGGCACCCCTGTCGATCGAGCCACCCGTGGCTTTGACGAGCGCCCGCGCCAGCGCGCCGGCCGCGCCCGAGGGCGACGGTGTCACGGTGGTCGGCCACGAACCCGACCAGCCCCAGGGCGAGATCGCGCCGCCGGCGGCGCCGTCAGACGCGCAGGCCGCGACTTCGGCGCCCGAAGGCGTGGCCGACGCCATAGTCGAAGCCGATCCGCCGGCCGATTCGCGAGCCGATTCAGAGGCCGAAACCGGTGCGGGAGCCGGGGCCGATCGGGGAGCCGCCGCCGTTGCGGCCGAACCCGAAGCCGCACCCGAACCCGAAGCCGCACCCGAACCCGAAGCCGCCCCCGAAGCCGAAGCCGAAGCCGAAGCCGAAGCCGAAGCCGAAGCCGAAGCCGAAGCCGAAGCCGAAGCCGAAGCCGGGGCGAGCGGGGGAGTCGTCCCTGAACCCGAGCCGGCGTCGGAGCCTGAACCCTCCGCCGCCCCGGCGGCACCGTCCTTCGTCGCCGAGGCGAAGCGGCGCGCCTTCTGGTCGTCCCGGCCGATGCGTGCGCTGCTGTGGTCGGCGTTCTTCCTGCTGGCGCTGGGCCTGGCGCTGCAGGCGGCGCTGAGCCGGCGCGACTGGCTGGCCGCGCGTGCGCCGGCGCTGGCGGCGCCCCTGGGCGCGCTGTGCGCGGTGGTGGGCTGCGAGATCCGGCCCCATCGGCAACTGGAGGCCATCGTCATCGACGGCTCGGCCTTCCAGCGCGCCAGCGCCGACGGCTTTCGTTTCAGCGTCAGCCTGCGCAACACCGCCGATCTGCCGGTGGCCACGCCGTCGCTGGAGCTGAGCCTGACCGACGTTGCCGACCAGGTGCTGCTGCGCCGCGTGATCGCACCGGTCGAACTGGGCGCACCAGCGGCCCTGGCCGCGCGCGGCGAATTCAACGCCAGCCAGCGCCTGACCGTCGCCGACAGCGCCAGCCCGTCGGCCATCGTCGGCTACCGACTGGTGGCCTTCTACCCCTGAACCCCGGGGCGCCGGCGCGGCGCCCGCATGGCAACACCTTCTAGGAGCTTCACCCCCCATGGCCACCCTGATCTGCGGCTCGCTGGCGTTCGACACCATCATGAGTTTCGAGGGGCGCTTTGCCGAGCAGATCCTGCCGGATCAGCTGCACATCCTCAATGTGTCCTTTCTGGTGCCGGCGCTGCGGCGCGACTATGGCGGCTGCGCCGGCAACATCGCCTACGCCATGCGCCTGCTGGGCGGCCAGCCGTTGCCCATGGCCACGCTGGGCAACGACGGTGGCGACTACCTGGAGCGGCTGCGCCAGCTGGGCATCGGCACCGACTTCGTGCGCCAGATCGACGACACCTACACCGCGCAGGCCATGATCATGACCGACCGCGACAACAACCAGATCACCGCCTTCCACCCGGGCGCCATGATGCAGGCGCACCGCACGGCCGTCAGCGCGCGCGCCGACGTTCGTCTGGGCATCGTCGCCCCCGACGGGCGCGACGCCATGCTGCAGCACGCCGAGCAGTTTCACGCCGCCGGCATTCCCTTCGTGTTCGACCCCGGCCAGGGCCTGCCGATGTTCGACGGCCGCGAGCTGGCGCACTTCGTCGAGCTGGCCAGCTGGGTCACCGTCAACGACTACGAAGGCCGCATGCTGTGCGAACGCATGGGGGTGGAGCCGGCCGAGCTGTCGCGGCGGGTGCGCGGCCTGGTGGTGACGCTGGGCGGCGCCGGCTGCGAGCTGTGGGAGGACGGCCGCAAGACCCATGTGCCGGCAGTGCAGCCCGAGGCCGTGGTCGACCCCACCGGCTGCGGCGACGCCTGGCGCGGCGCCCTGCTGCACGGCCTGGAGCAGGGCTGGCCGCTGGCGCGCTGCGCGGCGCTGGGCAACCGCCTGGGCGCGCTGAAGATCGCCAGCCGCGGGCCGCAGAACTACCAGATCGATCCGGTCACGCTGGCGCTGGCCGGCGGCTGAAGGGCGGCGGATCGCCGCGCTGTCAGCCCAGCGCCTTGCCCAGGGCCTGGCCCATGCGCACCGCGCCGCCGGGTGCCCAGTCGGGGGCAAAGCGCAGTGTGCCGTGCGGCCACAGCAGCACCACGGTGGAGCCGAGCAGAAAGCGCCCCATTTCCTCGCCGCGCTGCAACTCGATGCGTGGCTCGTCGTAGCTCCAGCGCCGGATCCGGCCCGGTCGCGGCGGGTTGACCACGCCGTGCCAGGCGGTGGCCATGCTGCCGACGATGGTGGCGCCCACCAGCACCAGCGCCAGCGGGCCGCGCGCGGTGTCGAACGCACACACCACGCGCTCGTTGCGTGCAAACAGCCCCGGCACCCCACGCGCCGTCACCGGGTTGACCGAAAACAGATCGCCCGGCACATGCACCATGTTGCGCAGCCGCCCGGCGCAGGGCATGTGGATGCGGTGGTAGTCGCGCGGGCTCAGGTACAGGGTGGCGAACTGGCCGTGTTCGAACTCGGCCGCCAGCCGCGCGTCGCCGCCCAGCAGGGCGGTGGTGCTGTAGGCATGGCCCTTGGCCTGGAAGATCTGGTCGCGCTCGATGGCGCCGAACTGGCTGATGGCGCCGTCCACCGGGCACAGGTAATCGGCGGCGGCCAGCGGGCGCGCGCCCGGCTTGAGCGCGCGGGTGAAGAAGTCGTTGAAGCTGGCGTAGCTTTCGATGCGCGGGTCGGCCGCCTCGCTCATGTCGACACCGTAGCGGGCGACGAAGCGGCGGATGGCGGCGTGGGTGAGGTCGCCCAGCCGGGCGCCGGCGGCGCGGCCGGCCAGCCGGGTCAGCCACCGCTTTGGCAGCAGATACTGGGGCAGAACGGCGAACGTGACCATCGGACGAAGGCAGAAAGGCAGGTGGTGGGCGACGCGGGGGACTGGGATTTTATGGGTTGTCGAATGGCAACGTGGCGATCGGTTTTCGTGACGCAGTTGCGAAAACCGCGGATGGTTGCCGGGAAGCGGCAACTTCTTGCCTAGACTCCGGGCGGTTTCAATGTGGAACAAATGCCGTTCGCTGCGACCCGCCCCTCGTCACGGGCAAGGTTCCCTTGTGCGGATGGTTCAAATCTGATGAATAGGAGGTTCTCATGCGTGAGTTGACGGAACGCCGTTTCCTGCGCGCGGCCACTCGTGGCCGACCGCTGGCGGGCGCGATTTTTGCGGTGACCGCGCTGCTGGGCACGGCCGGCTGGGCGCAGGCGCAGTCGGCCGATCTGGTACTGGCCCAACAGGTCGTGAGCCCGGATCCGGTGCCGGCGGGCGGTGTGGCGACCATCACCATGACGCTGCAGAACAACGGTCCGGACGCTGCCAGCGGGGTCAAGCTGGGCGACACGATTCCGCCTGGTTCCACGTTCGTCAGCCTTGGCGCCTCGGACGGCGGTACCTGCACCTCGGTGGCGCCTTACGAGTGCACCTGGGCCGCCAGCGTCCCGTTTCAAGCGTCCCGCACGGTGACGCTGCAGGTTATCCTGCCTGCGGCGGGTGTGTGGCCGAACAGCGCCAGTGTGAGCGCCACCACGGCCGATCCGAACGGCAGCAACAACAGCCTGAGTCGCAACATCACCGCCGTGGCGGCGGCCGACCTGCGCATCACCGCCAGCCATAACGCGGCGCCCGGTGCCGTCGCGGGTACTCCCTACAGCTACACCTTGAATGTGTCCAACGGCGGGCCCAATGCGCTGCCGTCGGGCCAGTCGGCCACGGTGACGTTCAACGTGCCCGCCGGTGCCACCATCACCGGGGTACCCACGGGTTCGGGCTGGAGCTGCTCGCCCAGCGGCGGCTATCCACTTTCCAACCCGCCGAGCCCCGGCGCGCTGATCACCTGCACGCGCACAGACGGACTGGCTTCCGGCAGCTCCTACCCCCCCATCACCGTGCCTGCCATGGGCAACGTCAATGGCACCGTGTCAGCCAGCTTCGGGGTCGGATCGACCTACCCGGATGGTGACCTGGCGAACAACACGGGGCTGGTCGACGTGCCATTCACGGCGGGCACCGACATGGCCCTCACCAAGACTGCCAGCCCGACCGGCACGGTGGCCGTCGGCGCCCCGGTGACATTCACGCTGCAGGCTCAGCGCCGGGGCGGCGTAAACCCCTCCAATGTGGTGGTCACCGACACCCTGCCGGCAGGTCTGACCTATGTCAGCCACGCTGCGCCAGCGCCCTGGAGCTGCTCCTTTTCTGCCCCCACGCTGACCTGCACCTACGCCGGTACCTACACCGGCGCCCCGTACACCAACCTGCCCGCCATCACGTTGACGGCCACGGTCGGTCTGGGTCCCATCAGCAACACCGCGACGGTGGCGCTGCCGACGGGGCAGACCGACCCGGTGCCCGGCAACAACACCGGTTCGGTGTCGGTAACCGGCAGCAATGACGCCGATCTGTCGGTGAACAAGACGGCCACCATTTCGCCGGTGGTTCCCAACCAGGACTACAACTGGACCATCACCGTGCGCAACAACGGCCCGGTGGCGGTGGCTCCCGGGCAGACCGTCACGGTGACGGAGAACATTCCGGCGGGCATGCGGTTGAATGCCCTGCCCACCGGAACCGGCTGGACGTGCAGTTCCAGCGGCGGCGGCGCCTTCCCGCAGAACGGGCCGGTCACGGTTACCTGTACACGCAGCGACGGCCGACCCGCCAGCAGCAACTTCCCGAGCATCACGGTGCCGGTGCGGCACACGGGCACGGGGACGTTGAACAACAACGTCTGTGTCAATCTGACCGGTGCTGGTCCTGTCGACAACAACCCCGGCAACAACTGCGTCACGCGGGGCAACGCCAGCACGGCCACTCAGGCCGACCTGTCGATCTCCAAGACAGCCACGCCGGAACCGGTGGTGGTGGGTCAGAACGTGACCTATACGCTCACGGTCCGCAATGCAGGGCCTGATGCCTCGACCAACGTGACGCTCACGGACAACCTTGCGAACCTGATCACTGCCGGTGGCCTACAGTCCATTGTGGCGTCTCAGGGCTCCTGCACCCCTGCCACCACACCGGCCAATGGTCCGACCCAGAACGTGAGTTGCAACCTGGGAACCTTGAGCAGTGGAGCCTCGGCCACGGTCACCATCGTGGCCCGGCTGGCCAACACCACGGCGAGCGACCGCACGCACACCAACACGGCGTCGGTCACCTCCCCTGACGTGGGCGACCCGAATCGCAGCAACAACAGTGCCAGCGTCAACAGCACGGTCCAGCCACGCGTGGACGTGACGGTCAGCAAGTCGGTCACGCCGAACCCGGTGCGGGTCGGGGAACCACTGGTCTATGTGATTACGGCACGCAACAACGGCCCATCGACCGCCACCAACGTGACGATCACGGACGCGCTGCCGGCCAACACGGCGATGCTGGGCACGGCCACGGCCACCAACGCCGGCACCTGCACGGCGCCGGCCGACGGGGCCATCAGCGGCAGCGTGGCTTGCAGCTGGGCGTCGATCCCTTCGGGCACCCAGTACACCGCCACCTTCCGGGTGCGGCCGCTGGCTGCGGCGCTGGGCACGACGATCCACAACGTGGTCAACATTGCCACAGACAGCACGGAAACCGACACCAACAACAACTCGGCCACTGCCGATGCGACCGTGATTGCGGCCGACCTGGACGTTCTGGTTCACAAGACCGACGACGTTGATCCTGTGGTTCTGGGTGCGGACACCGAATACACCATCACCGTGACCAACGTTGGCCCGTCCTATGGCACCAATCTGCTGATCACCGACACCTTCCCGAAGGCGGGCACCACCCCCAGTGCACGTTTCAGCTATCAGGGGAGTTTGTCGGCATCGATCGGCGGCACACCGGTGGCGGCACCCACCTGCACCGAACCGGCGGTGGGCGCCATATCGGGCACGCTGACCTGCAGTTTCCCGACCATTGCGATCGGTGCATCCAACGCCATCGTGATCAAGTACCGCATGCGTGCGGAAAGCATCGTCACCGCAGGTGACTATGGCGGAACCCAGCGCAACAACGTGGTGGTCGCGGTCGCCGAGACCGAGCGCGAGATGGACAACAACGAAACCGATGAGGACACCACCACGCGCCGCGAGGCGATTGCCACCGACCTGTCGCTGACCAAGTCGATCAACAAGCAGACGCTCGCTGCGGGCGAACAGGCGGTCTTCTCGCTGACGGTGACGAACCATGGCCCGCTCGACAGCCTGGGCGCCCAGGTGGTCGATCCGCTGCCGGCCGGCATGAGCTTCGTCTCGTCGGTGGACGGCTGTGTTGCCAGCGGCAGCACGGTGAGCTGCGCGGTGGGCGCCCTGGCCAGCGGCGCCAGCCGGACGTTCACCTTTACGGTTCAGCTGGACGATCCGTACAACGGTTCGAGCCCCATCACCAACACGGCGACTCTGGACGCCCCTGGCGACACCAACCCAGCCAACAACACCGGGACAGCCAGAGTTCGGGTGCCCAGCCGCGAAGCCGTGGCCCCGATCCCGACACTGGGTGAGTGGGCCATGGTGATGCTGATGGCCACCCTGGCCGGCCTGGGTGCCACGCGTCTGCGCCGCCGGACTTGAGAAGCTTCAACGAGGCACTCATGCCCGCCGTGACCGCCCCAACACAGCCGCGCGTCGTTGCCAGTGCTCGCCGTAGCCCAGGCTGCGGCTGTGGCTGGCACCTCGATCGGTGGCGTTGGGGTGCTCCTCTCGGGCGCCCGGCATCACTTCGCATCTTCTGACGCGCCGGGCGTGTCGACTCCAACCGCCCCCTCGAGGGGCGGTTTTTGTGTGTGTGTGGGGTGCGGGTGTGCCGCACGGGGCGGGTTGGATCCGGGCCCTACCGAATGGGGTGTGTCAGCTCGGGCGCGGCTCGATTGCGCGCGGCCGCGCCAGCGCGGTGTCGGCGCGCCAGCCGTACAGCCATTCCAGCGCATCGTAGAAGCGCTCGGGCGTGCGGCCTTCCCAGAGCTGGTTGCGCACCAGGCGCTCGACGCCGTCGGCGTGGTACAGGCGCCCCATTTCGCGCGCCGACAGCACCACGCGCGCGGTGCGCGGGATGCGGCTTTGCTCGTACAGCGCAAAGGCGCGGCCGATGTCCAGCGCGCAGGCCTGCATCGCCAGGCCCAGCGTCACCGCGTCTTCGATCGCCATGCAGGCGCCCTGCGCCAGGTATTGCAGCATGCCGTGCGCGGCGTCGCCCAGCAGGGTGACGCGGCCCGCCGTCCAGCGCGGGATCGGGTGGCGGTCGGCGGTGGCCCAGCGGCGCCAGCTCTTGGGGCATTCCAGCAACTGGCGCGGGCGCGGGTGGATGCCCTGGAAGTAGCTCAGCACTTCCTGCTTGCTGCCGTCGGTGACGCCCCACTGCTCCGGCTGGCGGCTGTGGAAGGTGACCACCAGGTTGTATTCGCTGCCGCCGCGCAGCGGGTAGTGCACCAGGTGGCAGTTGGGGCCGGCCCAGACCACCGGGGCGTTGACCCGCAGCTCGCGCGGCATGTCGGCCACCGGCACCACGGCGCGGTAGACCACATGGCCCGACACGCGCGGCGCGTCGCCGAACAGGATGTCACGCGCCACCGAGCGCACGCCGTCGGCGGCCACCAGCGCGTCGGCCTGCCAGCGCTGGCCGTGCTGGTCGATGGCGGTCACACTGGCGGCGTCCTGCTCGATATGCACCACCTTGGTCGAGGTGTGAAACTGGATGCGGTCCGAGCCTTGCACCCCCTCCAGGATCGAGGTGTGGATGTCGGCGCGGTGGATCACCGCATAGGGGTTGCCAAAGCGGGCGCGGAAGGCCTGGCCGACCGGAAAGCGCCCAACCACGCTGGCGTCGACCGCGTCCATCATGATCAGCTCGTCGGTGAACACGGCGCGGCGGCGCGCGTTCTCGCCCACGCCCAGCGCGTCCAGGGCGGCAAAGGCGTTGGGGCCGAGCTGGATGCCGGCGCCGATCTCGCCGATCTCGGCCGCCTGTTCCAGCAGCGTGACGTGCAGGCCCAGCCGGGCCAGTGCCAGCGCCGCGGCCAGGCCGCCGATGCCGCCACCCACCACCAGTATGTGCTGTGGTTCAGCCATGGGGTTTCCGTTGACTACAAAATTAATAGCTGCTTGCGCTTTCCAGGCAAGCCCTGAAGCCTTGTTTTTCTTGAATCACTCGGGCTGGCCGATGGTGAGCGCGATCTCGCCCACGCCGTCGATCCGGCCGGTGATGTGGTCGCCCGGCTGCACCGCGCCCACGCCTTCGGGCGTGCCGGTGTAGATCAGATCGCCCGGTTGCAGGTGGTAGTAGTGCGACAGGTTGGCGACGATCTCGGGCACGCTCCAGATCAGGTCCTTCAGGTCGGCGTTCTGCCGCAGCTGGCCATTGACGCTGAGCTGGATGGCGCCGCGGGTCGGGTGACCGATGGCGCTGGCGGGCACCAGCTCGCTGATCACCGCCGACTGCTCGAAGTCCTTGCCGAAGTCCCAGGGCCGGCCCATCTCGCGCGACTTGATCTGCAGGTCGCGCCGCGTCATGTCCAGCCCGCAGGCGTAGCCCCACACGCAGGCCTGCGCCTGCTCGGGCGCCACACGGAAGGCCGGCTGGCCGAGGGCGATCACCAGCTCCATCTCGTAGTGGTAGTTCTGGCTGCCCAGCGGATACGGCACGGTGGCACCGCTCGGCACCAGATCGATGGGCGTCTTGTTGAAGTAGAAGGGCGGCTCGCGGTCGGGGTCGAACCCCATTTCGCGCGCGTGGGCGGCGTAGTTGCGGCCGACGCAGAAGATGCGGCTGACGGCGTACTGCTGCGGGCTGCCGCGCACCGGCACGGCGGCCTGGGGGGCGGGGGGGAAGATGTAGGAAGTCATGTGGAGTGCTCTTGAAAATGTAGCTGCTGGCGCTCGACTGGCGGGCGTTGGAGGTCAAAAATCCTCGTAAAAACCGAGCGCGCGCTGCATCGGCGCGTCGTCCACGTGGAACAGGTAGGCGTCCCGTCCGGTGGCGCGGTGCGTGACTTGGGCATGCGTCGGCACCGCCAGCGTATCGCCTTGCGTCCACTTCAGGGTGACGCCGTCGATTTCGGATTCGCCGCGGCCTTCGATCACGTGGATCACGCTGCTGGCCGAGCGCCTGCGCGGCGAAAAATCCTGCCCGGCGCGCAGCTGCTGCGCCGAAAAGCCCAGTGTCGGCAGGCAGGGACGGCCGGTTTCGGGGTTGACGTAGGCCAGCTGCACCGCCTCGTCGCGCGCGGTCACGCTGGCCAGCGCGCCCAGCGCCTGGCGCACGTCCTGCCACGGAAAGCGGATTTGCGGGTATTGCGGGCGCAGCGCCTGACCGAGCGAGGCATAGGGCAGCAGGCCGGCGCGCAGGTACCTGTTCTGCGACGCGTCCGGTCCGGCGCCCGCCGCCTGCGGCGGGCCTTCGATGGCGTAGGAGGCCTCCATTTGGTAGATGAAGGGCAGATCCAGCGCGTCCAGCCACACCACCGGGCCGCTGCCCTCGTGGCCATGCTCGTGCCAGTTGAGGGCCGGCGTCAGGATCAGGTCGCCCGGGTGCATGGGGCATTTTTCGCCGTTCACCGTGGTGTAGCCGCCTTCGCCTTCGATGACGAAGCGCACCGCCGTCGGCGTGTGGCGGTGGTTGGGCGCCACCTCGCCCGGCAGAATGAGCTGCAGGCCGACGTAGATGGAGGGCGTGGCCACCAGCTTGTCCAGCCCGTGGCCCGGGTTGCACAGCACCAGCACCCGGCGCTCGGCCTTGTCGATCGGCGTCAGCTCGCCGGCGCGCAGCAGGTGCGGGCGCACGTCCTGGTAGCGCCACATGAAGGGCTGCGTGTGGCGCACCGGCTGGTGGCGCGGCAGCAGCCCGCGCAGCTGCGGCCACAGGGGCGCCACCGACAGGTCGTGGATGGCCCGCACGTACTCGGGCGGCAGGTCTTCCAGCCGGCCCAGCGACGCGGCGTGGCCGAGCGGATTCAGGGCGTCGGTGGCGTTCATGGGGTGTCTCCAGGGGTGAGGCCGGGCGCCGCGTGCGGCCCGGGCGATGGATTTAATATGTATGCTTAGTATTCTAACGGCATGCGTTCGCCCATGCAAGGGGGCGCGGTGGGCGACGCCGGTGCGGCGCCGCCCGCGATGACGCACGGCGGTCACACAGGCCATGGACAATGCGCCATGGTCTCGCATGCTCCCTTCACACCCCCCGTTGCCTTCACCGACCCGGCGGCCGCCCTGGCCCAGGCCCAGCAGATCCACGACGCCGGCTGCGCCCATCTGCGTGCGGCGCTGGCGGCCTACCTTGCCGGCCCGGCCGAACCGCCGGCCGAGCTGGCGCGCGTGCGTGCCTGCTACCCGTTCGTGCGGCTGCGTGTGCCGCACGGCCGGCATCCCGACTCGCGCCTGGCGTACGGATTCGTGCAGCGAGCCGGTCAGTACGAAACCACGCTGACGCGCCCCGATCTGTACGCCGACTACTACCAGGAGCAGTTCCGCCTGCTGATCGACAACCACGGCGTGACGCTGGAAGTGGGCACCAGCCACCAGCCGATCCCCTTGCCCTTCGCGCTGGCCGAGGACGAGCACTTCGAGGGCCAGCTCAGCCCGGCGCAGCGCCAGCGCCTGCCCGAGGTGTTCGACCTGCCCGATCTGACCGCCATGGACGACCGCATCGCCAACGGCACGCACGAGGTGGCGCCCGGCGCGCCCGAACCGCTGGCGCTGTTCACCGCGCCGCGCGTGGACTACTCGCTGCACCGCCTGCGGCACTACACCGGCACCTCGCCCGAGCACTTTCAGAACTTCGTGCTGTTCACCAACTACCAGTTCTACATCGACGAATTCATCGCCCTGGGCGAGCGCGAAATGGGCCGGGCGGACAGCGGCTACGACAGCTTCGTGCAGCCCGGCAACCTGGTCACGCGGCGTGCCGGCCTGGCGCCGCTGCCGGGCGACCAGCGCGGCGCCGCGCCGCCGCGCCTGCCGCAGATGCCGGCCTACCATCTGACGCGCCCCGACCGCGGGGGCATCAGCTTCGTCAACATCGGCGTCGGTCCGGCCAACGCCAAGACCATCACCGACCACATCGCCGTGCTGCGCCCGCACGCCTGGATCATGGTCGGCCACTGCGCCGGCCTGCGCGGCAGCCAGCAGCTGGGCGACTACGTGCTGGCGCACGGCTACGTGCGCGAGGACCATGTGCTCGACGAAGACCTGCCGCTGTGGATCCCGGTGCCGGCGCTGGCCGAGGTGCAGATCGCGCTGCAGCAGGCGGTGGCCGACGTCACGCGGCTGCAGGGCATCGAGCTCAAGCGCGTGCTGCGCACCGGCACCGTGGCCACCACCGACAACCGCAACTGGGAACTGCTGGGCGCTGGCAGCCCGCAGCGGCGCTTTTCGCAGTCGCGCGCCATCGCGCTGGACATGGAAAGCGCCACCATCGCCGCCAACGGCTTTCGCTTCCGCGTGCCCTACGGCACCCTGCTGTGCGTGAGCGACAAACCGCTGCACGGCGAGATCAAGCTGCCCGGCATGGCCAACCACTTCTACCGCGAGCGCGTGGCCCAGCACCTGCTGATCGGCATTCGCGCCATCGAACGCCTGCGCGAAAACGGCCTGCACCGTCTGCACAGCCGCAAGCTGCGCAGCTTTGCCGAGGTGGCGTTCCAGTGATCCGGCGCCGCTGACCCGCGGCTTTCAGCGCGCGCCGATCACGGCCGCCGGTCGTCGGCGTGCGCCTGGGCGTCGTGCGCGTGCTCGTCCTGCAGCTGCATGGCGGCGGCCAGCAGGTCGCTGCCGGAGCCGGTCCATTCCGGCGGGACCTGTGAGGGCGAGACGGCGCTGCTGTGGAAGGTCCTGGCCTGCTCCGGCACCAGGTGGCTCACCGGCGCGGGTGTGGGCAGCCGCCGGCGCGTCAGCTCTTCGGCGATCTGTACCGCCGAGGCCGGGCGGCCGGCGATGGTCGGCCGGATGCCGGGGCTTGCCGCCAGCTCTTCGGCCGTGGGCGGATGCAGCGAGAAGCTGTGCGCGTCGGCCAGCGGCCAGTACAGCCGATAGACGTTGTGCTGGTGCTCCAGGTCGTTCAGGATGGCACCGAAGCGCATGGTCGGCATCATGGCCGACAGCAGCCGCACGCGGGTGGCGTCGATGCGGCGCACGATGTGGTGGGTGTAGAGCTGGTCGGGGTGCATCAGGCCGGCCGCCTGCAGCAGCTCCTTGAGCGCGTGCAGGGTGTTGGCGTGGTACTGGGCCACGCGCGTGGCCTTGTCGGCCACCACCAGCGCGCGCTCGCGCAGCGGGTCCTGGGTGGTGATGCCGGTCGGGCAGTGGCCGGTGTGGCAGACCTGCGCCTGGATGCAGCCCAGCGCCATCATGAAGCCCCGGCCCGAATTGCACCAGTCGGCGCCCAGCGCGAACATGCGCGCCAGGTCGAACGAGTTGATCACCTTGCCGGCGGCGCCGATCTTGATGCGATGGCGCAGGTTGACGCCGATCAGCGTGTTGCTGACCAGGTTCAACCCCTCCTGCACCGGCGCGCCCATGTGGTCGGCAAACTCGATCGGCGCCGCGCCGGTGCCGCCTTCGGCGCCATCGACCACGATGTAGTCGGGCGTGATGTCGGTCTCCAGCATGGCCTTGACGATGGCGAACCATTCCCAGATGTGGCCGATGCACAGCTTGAAACCGACCGGCTTGCCGCCCGACAGCTGGCGCAGGCGGGCGATGAAGTGCATCAGTTCGATCGGCGTCGAGAAGGCGCTGTGCGCCGACGGCGAGACGCAGTCCTGACCGACCGGGATGCCGCGTGCGGCGGCGATTTCGGGCGTGACCTTGGCGCCCGGCAGCATGCCGCCGTGCCCGGGCTTGGCGCCCTGGCTGATCTTGATTTCGATCATCTTGATCTGCGGATCGACGGCCTGTCTGGCAAAGCGCTCGGGGCTGAAGCTGCCGTCGTCGTTGCGGCAGCCGAAGTAGCCGGAGCCGATCTCCCAGATCAGGTCGCCGCCGTGCTGGCGGTGGTAGCGGCTGATGCCGCCCTCGCCGGTGTCGTGCGCGAAGCCATCCATCCTGGCGCCCAGGTTGAGCGCCAGGATGGCGTTGGCCGACAGCGCGCCGAAACTCATGGCCGAGATGTTGAATACGCTGGCGTTGTACGGCTGCGTGCAGGGCGCCACGCCTTCGCGCGGCACGCCGGGCTGACCGCCGATCCAGATGCGGAAGTCGTGCGATTCGATATGGGTGGTCTGCATGGAGTGGTTGATCCACTCGTAGCCGTTGGCGCCGACGTCCAGCTTGGTGCCGAAGGGGCGCACGTCCGGCACCCCCTTGGCGCGCTGATACACCACGCTGCGCTGCGCGCGCGTGAACGGTTCGCCGGCCTCGACGTCGCCTTCGATGAAGTACTGACGGATTTCCGGCCGGATGAATTCGAGCGCGAAGCGCAGGTGCCCGAGGATCGGGTAGTTGCGCAAGATGGCGTGGCGCGTCTGCTGCAGGTCATAGACACCCACGCCCACCACCACGGCGCACAGCAGCATCAGTGCCGTCGACCATGGACCGGGGCCGGCCAAGGCCATCCACACCAGCGCGAGCAGGGTGCCCAGCGCGCACAGGGCCAGCGTGCTGAAGCGGATCGACTGGTCCAGAAAGGCCCGAACGTGCATGGCAGAGCTCCGGTGTTGGCCGAGAGCGCTCCTGCCGATCCGCCAGCCGCCACAGCGGGCTGAGCACAGGGCAGGCGCCCTCGGATCACATCTTAGCCATGCCCCGCCCGGTGGAAAACCCCGGGCGCGGGCGCTGCGCCGGCCGCGCTGGCAGGGGCGGCCGGGCGCCGGCTCAGTACCGGGGCTGCAGGCGCCGCAGCGTGGCCGCCACCTCGTCGGTGATGCGGAACCCGTCGCCATGGCGGGCCGCCAGCGCGGCGCAGCGCTGCTCGAAGGCCTCGATGCCCTGACCGTAGATGAACTGCATGGCGCCGCCGGTCCAGGCGGGAAAGCCGATGCCGAAGATCGAGCCGATGTTGGCGTCGTGCACGCTGGTCAGCACGCCTTCGGCCAGGCAGCGCGCGGTCTCGACCGACTGGCGATAGAGCAGGCGGTCCTGGATGTCCTGCACGCTCCAGGCCGTGTCGGGTTTCTCGAACAGCGCCTTCAGCTGGGGCCATAGGTGCTTCCTGCCGCCCTGCGGGTAGTCGTAGAAGCCGCCACCGCCGGCCCGGCCCGGGCGCCCCAGCTCCTTGACCATGCGCTCGACCAGCAGCTCGCCGGGCGTGGCCTGGTAGGTCTTGCCTTCGGCCGCGAAGTCGGCGCGGGTCTGATCCAGCACATGCACCGACAGCGACAGCGCGGTTTCGTCCAGCACCGCCAGCGGCCCCACCGGCAGACCGGCCTGCACGGCGGCGTTCTCGATGGCGGCGGCGGGGATGCCCTCGCCCAGCATGGCCGCGCCTTCCATCACGAAGGTGCCGAAGGTGCGGCTGGTGTAGAAGCCCCGCGAGTCGTTCACCACGATGGGCAGCTTGCCCAGCGCCAGCACGTAGTCGTAGGCGCGCGCCACGGTTTCGTCGTCGGTCTCGCGGCCGCGGATGATTTCCACCAGCTTCATCTTGTCCACCGGGCTGAAGAAGTGGATGCCGACGAACTTGCGCGCATCGCGGCTGGCCCTGGCCAGGCCGCTGATCGGCAGGGTGCTGGTGTTGCTGGCAAAAAAGCCGCCCTCGGCCAGCATGGGTTCGGCCTCCTGCGTGACCTTGGCCTTCAGCTCGCGTTGCTCGAACACGGCTTCGATGATCAGCTCGCAGCCCTTCAGGTCGGCCGCGTCGGCGGTGGGCGTGATGCGCGCCAGCAGCGCCTGCTGCTCGGGCGCGCTCATGCGGCCCTTGTCGACGCGCTTTTGCGTCAGTTTGGCGCTGTAGGCCTTGCCCTGCTCGGCTTTGTCGGGCGACACGTCTTTCAGCACGGTGGCGATGCCGCGGCTGGCCTGGGCCCAGGCGATGCCGGCGCCCATCATGCCGGCACCCAGAATGCCCACCTTCTGCGGCTTGAAGCGCGTGGCCACCTGCGGGCGCGACTGGCCGCTCTTGATGGCGTTCAGGTTGAAGAAAAAGGTGTTGATCATATTGCGCGCCACCGGGCCGGTCATCAGGCTGGCCAGGTAGCGGCTTTCGATGCGCGAGGCGGTGTCGTAGTCCACCTGCGCGCCTTCGACCATGGCGGCCAGCGCGGCCTCGGGCGCGGGGTAGCGCCCACGCGTCTTGAGCTTGAGCATGGCTGGCGCCACCACCAGCGCACCGGCGATCTTGGGGTTGGCGGGGGTGCCGCCAGGCATCTTGTAGCCCTTGACGTCCCAGGGATGCGCCGCCTGCGGGTGCTCGGCGATCCAGGCCAGGGCGCGCGGGCGCAGCTCATCGCTGCTGGCCACCAGCTCGTGCACCACGCCGATCTCCAGCGCCTCGCGCGGGCCGAACAGCTTGCTCTCCATGATGTAGGGCTGCGCGCCCATCAGGCCCAGCAGGCGGGTGAATTTGGTGATGCCGGTGCCGCCGGGAATCAGGCCCAGCGTCAGCTCGGGCAGGCCCAGCTGCAGTTTGGGGTCGTCCACCGCGATGCGGTGGTGGCCGACCAGCGCCGTCTCCATGCCGCCGCCCAGTGCGCTGCCGTTGATGCAGGTGACCACCGGGATGCCCAGGGTCTCCAGTGAGCGGAAGCACTTCTTGATGCGTTCGATCTCGGTGAACACGCTGGTCGCGTCCGCTTGCGTGGTGCGCATCACGCCCTTGAGGTCGGCGCCGGCGAAAAAGGTTTTCTTGGCCGAGGCGAGGATCAGGCCCCGCAGGCGCGCCTTGTCGTGCAGCACCTGGTCGGTCACCGCTACCAGGTCGTCCTGCCATTGCCGGCACATGGTGTTGACGGGCGAGCCCTGCTCGTCAAAGGTGATGGTGGCGACGGGGCCGCTGGCCGTGTCTTCGATCGCGTAGCGCAGTGTCTGGAGTTCCATGATGACTATGAAATTGATAGCTGCCGGCGCTTGACCATCAAGCGCCGGAGGCCGATGAGATTCTGATGTTCAGGGGCGGCACCGCAGCGCGCGGATCACAGCCGCTCGACGATGGTGGCGATGCCCATGCCGCCACCCACGCACAGCGTGGCCAGGCCGTAGCGCAGGCCGCGCCGGTGCAGCTCGTCGATCAGGGTGCCCAGGATCATGGCGCCGGTGGCGCCCAGCGGGTGGCCCATGGCGATGGCGCCGCCGTTGACGTTGACCTTGTCGTGCGGCACGCCGAACGCCTTCATGAACTTCATGGGCACGGCGGCAAAGGCCTCGTTCACTTCGAACAGGTCGATCTGATCGATCGTCAGGCCCGCCTTGGCCAGCACCTTGCGTGTGGCCGGCATCGGGCCGGTCAGCATGATGGTCGGGTCTGCGCCCGAGACGGCGGTGGCGACGATGCGTGCGCGCGGGGTCAGGCCATGGGTGCGCGCCGCCGCTTCACTGCCGATCAGCACCGCTGCCGCCCCATCGACGATGCCCGAAGAGTTGCCCGCGTGGTGCACATGGTCGATGCGCTCGACCTGGGGATAGCGGCCGATGGCCACGGCGTCGAAACCCATCGCCCCCAGCTGCTCGAACGAAGGTTTGAGGCCGGCCAGCGCCTCCAGCGTGGTGCGCGGCTTGATGAATTCGTCCTCGGACAAGATGGTTTGTCCCAGAAAGTCCTTCACCGGCACCACGGCGCCGGCAAAGCAGCCGCTCGCGCGCGCCCGCGCTGCGCGCTGCTGCGACTCGACGGCATAGGCGTCCACGTCCTGGCGTGTGAAGCCTTCGAGTGTGGCAATCAGGTCGGCCCCGATGCCTTGCGGCACGAAGTCGGTGGCACTGTTGGTGGCCGGGTCCTGCGCCCAGGCGCCGCCGTCGGAGCCGATGGGCACCCGGCTCATGCTTTCCACGCCGCCAGCCACCACCAGGTCTTCCCAGCCGCTCCTGACCTTCTGTGCCGCCAGGTTGACCGCCTCCAGGCCCGAGGCGCAGAAGCGGTTGAGCTGCACGCCCGCGCATTGCCAGTCCCAGCCGGCCTTCAGCGCCGCCACCTTGGGCAGCACCGAGCCCTGCTCACCGATCGGCGAGACGATGCCCATCACCACGTCGTCGACCGCGGCGGTGTCGAAATCGTGGCGCGTGCGCAGCGCCTCCAGCGTGCCAGCCAGCAGATCGATCGGCTTGACCTCGTGCAGGCTGCCGTCCTTCTTGCCCTTGCCGCGCGGCGTGCGCACGGCGTCGAATACGTAGGCTTCGGTCATGGGAAGTCTTTCGTGCGTAAGTGAAGTGGGGGGAGCGTCAGTATAGATATTTTCCAAAGCGATCGCTTGATAAAAATAGATGGGGCATTCCCGCAGCGGCTGGCGCCGATCCGAAGGTGGGTACGGGCCGTTCGCACCCGCTCAGGCGGCGCGGGTGCGCAGATCGATCCACTGGCGCTGCTCGCGCAGGGCCGCGGCCGAGCGGTGAAACAGCGGGTCCAGGGCGCCCAGATCGTGCGACAGCAGGTCGGCGCCCGCCTGGCGCGGCCCCGCCGGGGCGCTGGCCGGCGGCCGCGCCGCCGCCACGCTGGGTGCGACGCGCCGGAAGGTGGCGGTGACGGTGCGCGCGTCGTCGTCGAAGTCGCCGTGGTGCATGGCACCCGAGGCCGACAGCGAATCGGCCGGCTCGGTGTTGGGGGCCAGCACCAGGTCCACGCCCAGGCGCTGCATCAGCGCGCGGTCGATGTGGCGCTCCATGCCGAGGAACGGTTCGCCGTCGCGAAACAGGGGGATCCGCGGCCGCTCCTCGAAGGCGTGGGAGATCAGGTACAGCAGCGACTTGTGGTAGATGCCGGCGCAGTGGTCGTCCTGCTCGACCTTGTCGGTGAGGGCGAACAGGGCCATCTTTTCGATCTGGCGAGACTCCAGCGCGGGCTGGTAGTGCCGGGTGAACAGCTCGACCCGGCAGGCCGGCGCCCACAGGGTGCAGGTTTTCACCACCAGGCCGCGCGCGCCCAGCAGATCGACCAGCGGCGCCAGCAGAACCGAGCCGGCGCTGTGGCCGACCAGGTGCACTTCCAGCCCGGGCAGGCGGGCACGCAGCGCCAGCAGCAGATCGGCCACGCGCTCGGCCGCGCCGCCCCGGGCGCTGGCGGCCAGGGCGTTCTGCTTCATCTCGTCCCAGGCCGATTTGCCGGTGAGCCGGCGCGCCAGCGGCTCCAGGGCATCGTCGAGCCGGTCGAGCATGAAGTCCTTGGTGGCGTCGAGCAACCCTTCGGGCCGGCGCCGGCTGACCGCGTCCTTGATGATGTTGGTGATGGTGGTCCAGTAGTCAGTGCGCCAGATGAAGGCCAGCGGGTACACCTGGGCGTCCAGCAGCAGCGGGCGGTATTCGGCCAGCCGCTGCACCCCGGCCTGCTCGCTCACCAGGCCGCCATGGGCATACAGCAGCACGCGCGGCACCGCCCAGCCGGCGCTGACGCGCGGGATGTCCTGCTCGAACACGCGCTGCAGCTCCTCGGGCGTGCTGCCGTAGTCACCGCCGGCCTTGAGCGTGCCGTTGTTGTCGACGCTGACGATGTGAGGTCGCAGCTCGGCGAACGAGTAACCCACCGACTGCGCGGCACTGCGGGCATGGATGGAGGCGGTCGACGCGCCGCGCTGCAGCGTGATGGGGGCACCCAGACGGGCCACCCAGACGTCGGTGCCGTGCTCCAGCCAGTCGTCGTAGCTCAGCAGGCCAAAGCCGTTGCGGCCCCAGCCCGGGCCCCAGGAATTCTGGATCCAGAAGCCGCGCTCGTCGTAGGCCACGATGGCAAAGGCGTGACCGCCCAGGATGCGTGTCGAAGGGCCGATCACGCCGTCGGCGCCGACCGCCGACCAGCCGGCGTGCACCGTGCAGCTGGCATAGAGCACGCCGACCTCGGCGATCGCCGAGTGCATGGCCACCAGGTCCTTGTGGTTGACGCGGAAGTAGGCCCCCAGCGGGCGGCGCAGCGCGTCGCTGACGCGCGCCTCGTCCAGGCCGCCGGCGGGCGGCACCGGGCGGGTGCGTCGGCCGCCGCGCGGGCGGCTGGGGTAGAGCGTTTCGGCGCACACGCCGTGCTTGTACCAGCCCTTCATGGCGCCGCGCGCGCTGGAGCCGTCGTAGTCCTCGCCCGGCCATTCGTCGTAGCGGCGTGCCAGTTCGTACAGCATGCGCGGGCTGACCGGCGTGGCGTCGGCCACCACACGCCGGCGCCGCAGCAGGTAGTGCGCCACCGTGGCCAGGCCGTAGCCGGTGCAGGCGCCTTCGGTGCCCTGGTCGAGCACCGGCACCTGCCATTCGAGGTACTCGCCCAGCGCCACGTGGGAGGGCACCTCGACCAGCGTGGGCACGAACATCTGGTCGCGAAAGTCCAGCGTGTCCGGTCGCGCGTCCAGGCGGCGCGAGGGCATCGCGCCGGTCGCCGGGCGGCGGCCGCGGGGCGTGCGGGTGGCTGCGAGGGCGTCTGGCCGCTCGGCCTGGTCGGTCACCATCGCTTCGTGTCCGCGCGCCAGCCGCAGCGCCGCCGAGCCGGCGCGGGTGCGCGCGCGGCGCCGGGCCGCTGCGGCGGCCACCGGCAGCGTGGAGGCGCTGCTGCCGACCGGCTCGGGCAGACCGCCTTGCAGCACCTGCAGGGCCAGCGCGTGCAACCGCTGGCGGTCGGCCAGGCCGTTCAGCCCGCCGTTGATGCGCCGTGTGATGGTCTCGAAGTCGCCCGCGTCGGCCAGGGCATTGAGGCCGTTGCGGTCCCAGAACAGGGCGGCGATCTCGAAGCCGACCTCAGGGTCGGCGGCCTGCTCGGGCTGGCCCACCAGATCCAGCCCGAGCAGCTCGCCGTAGCGTGCGTAATTGGCGCGTCCGGTGATCTGGATCGGCCCGCGCCCCTTGAAGCGCCGGCCGTCGCCGCGCTGGGTGTTGCCGAGGCGGCGCGCCAGCTCGCCGGGCGGTTCGTAGCGCTTTTGCGCCGGGGTGGGGCCCCACAGCTCCTCCAGGAACTGCAACTCGCCCGATTCATGCCCCAACTGCGCCAGGAAGGCGGCGACCCGCTGCAGGTTGGCGTCGATCCGGTGCGCCTGCATGGCGCGGTTGAGCGGATCGAGGCATTGCGCCCGGCGGCGCGTGGATGCGTGGCGCATGATCTGCGCGAGCTGCAGGTCGGTCAGCATGGCGGTCTCCTCGGTGCGCGCCAGCCGGACTTGGTGCCGGGATTGCGCCAACAAGCCCTCCAGCGCATCGTCCGGCCATGATAGAGCGCGCATGGCGGCGTGACCAGCGGCGCCGTGCGTCGTCTGCCGTCGGCGTCTGGGGCTGCGGCGCGTTCAAAGGCATGGGCCAGATCACGGCCCATTCCGTGGTGGTGCACCGACGCTGCTGCGACAGGGTAGGAGAAGGCAGGCCATGCCAGGTACCTGGCGGGCCACCCAGGCGGATCCGGGCAGGACAACGCCATGAGGAGGAACAGGCATCAGGCCCAGCGTCCGGACGGCATCGCGTCAGCGAAGGCGATCCACTTCGCATTCGATGCAGACGGATGGCCATCGTGGAAGACGGGCACTACCATCGACGATCTGTTCCTGGATCGATGGCCCATGCGATAGGCTCCAGAGGTATGTACAAGCACTGCTTTCGAATGGCCTGCTGTGCGGCGGCCCTGCTGACTGCAGGGTGCGCCTCGATGGCGCCACCGCATGAGCGACCCATCGTCGCCATGCCCCCCACCTTCGCGTCTGCAACGCCCGCTGATGTGGGCACGCAAACCGTCGCCGCCCTCGGCTGGCGCAGCTATTTCACCGATCCCGCGCTCACGCGACTGATCGAGATGGCCCTGGCCCATAACCCCGACCTGCGGACTGCCGTGCTGCGCGTGCAGGAAGCGCGGGCCACCTACGGCGTGCAGCGCAGCGCGCAGCTGCCGACGGTGGGTGTGGGCCTGGACGCGAGCCGCACGCGCACACCGGGCGACCTGAGCCCGAGTGGCAGTGCGGTGACGGCCAACCAGTTCCAGGCCAGCGTGGGCATCAGCAGTTGGGAGATCGATTTCTGGGGCCGCATCGCCAGTCTCAACGAGGCGGCGCTGCAGAGCTATCTGGCGACCGATGCGGCGCGCCGGGCGGCAAGCGTGTCGCTGATCGCCCAGGTGGCCGACGGCTGGCTGGGCTTGCGTGAAGCGCAGGAACGACTGCGCTTGGCACAGGCCAGCGCGGCCAACCAGCGCGAGTCGCTGCGCATCTTCACACGGCGCCTGGAGGTGGGGGCGGCTTCGTATCTGGAGTTGACCCAGGTGCAGACGCTGCTGGTTCAGGCCGAGTTGCTGGTGGCGCAAATGCAGCAGCAGCGCGACGCGCGGCGGCTGTCCCTGAACACGTTGCTGGGCGATCTGTCGGACGGCAGCACTGTGGCGACCGAAGCCAACACGCCGCTGGACGACACCATGATCGCACCTGTGGCGCCTGGTCTGCCATCGGACCTGCTGACCCGCCGGCCCGACGTGCTGGCCGCGGAGCATCGGTTGCAGGGCGCCAACGCCAACATCGGCGCGGCGCGTGCTGCGTTTTTTCCGCAGATCAGCCTGACGGCTTTCGGTGGAACGGCCAGCACCGAGCTGGAACGGCTTTTCCGGGGCGCCAACCGCGTCTGGGGCTTTTCTCCCAGCCTGTCCCTGCCCATCTTCGACGCCGGGCGCAAGCGCGCCAACCTGGCATTGGCCGAGGTGCGCAAGAACCTGGCCGTGGTGCAGTATGAGCAGACCGTGCAGAACGCCTTCCGCGAGGTTGCCGACGCCCTGTCGGCCCAGCATTGGGCCTTGCGCCAGGTGGAGGTGCACCAGCGTGCCCTGGGGATCGAACGCGAACGTGCCCGTCTGTCGCGATTGAGCTACGACCACGGCGCGTCCAGCTTTCTCGAGGTGCTCGACGCCGAGCGCAACCTGATCTCCGCCGAACAGCAACTGGTGCAGACGCGCCGTGCGTTGTTGTCCAGCCGTGTGGCGCTTTACGCCGCGCTGGGGGGCGGATCACACGACGTGGACGAGACGCCGCCCGGTCCGACGTCTGCCTCCCCCGCCAACTTCACCCGTCGCTGATCGCCATGGTCTCCTCCATCAAGAACAAGTTGCTTGCCGTCCTCGCCATCGCTGCGCTCGCTGCGGGTGGATGGTATGCGTGGCAGGCATCCACCGCCAAGGTTGACAAGCCGTCCTTTGTCGCCGGCAACGGTCGCATCGAAGCCACCGAGGTGGACATCGCCACCAAGCTGGCGGGGCGCGTGAACGACATCCTCGTCACGGAAGGGGCTTTCGTGAAAGCCGGGCAGGTGCTGGCGACCATGCAGGTGCAGACCCTGGAGGCGCAGTTGCGCGAGGCGCAGGCACAGCGCGCACAGGCCGTGACCTCCGTGGCAGCAGCCGAGGCGCAACTGGCCATGCGGCACAGCGACAAAGCCGCGCTGGCCGCTCAGGTGCATCAGGCCGCGGCCGAACGCAATGCCGCGCAGCGCCGCTTGGCGCGCTCCGAAACCCTGGTGCGGGAGGGGGCCACCTCGGTCCAGGCGCTGGACGACGATCGCACCCGCATGGAGAGCGCCGTTGCCGCCGTTGCCGCCGCACAGGCGAAGGTGACTTCGGCCGACGCGTCCATAGGCGCCGCCAAAGCGCAGGTGGTGAGCGCGCAATCGCAGGTCAGGGCGCTGGACGCCACGCTGGAGCGCATACAGGCGGAGATCGCTGACAGTCAGCTCAAGGCACCGCGCGATGGCCGCGTCCAGTTCGTCGTGGCGCAGCCTGGCGAGGTGCTGGGTGCGGGCGGCCGGGTGATGAACATGCTCGATGTCTCCGACGTCTACATGACCTTCTTCCTGCCCACCGAGGCGGCGGGCCGGGTCGCGCTTGGTGCGGATGTGCGCCTCGTGCTGGATGCCGCGCCGGACTTCGTGATCCCGGCCAAGGTTTCCTTCATCGCCAGTGCGGCGCAGTTCACGCCCAAGACGGTGGAGACGGCGAGCGAGCGCCAGAAGCTGATGTTCCGGGTGCGCGCCCGGATCGATCGGCAGTTGCTGCTCGAGCACCTCGAACACGTCAAGACCGGCTTGCCCGGCGAGGCCTGGGTTCGCCTCGATCCGGCGCAGGACTGGCCGACCCGGCTGGCGTTGAAGGCAAGACCATGACAGGGCTGGCCAACGCACCTGTGGTGCGCGTGGAAGCGTTGCGCCTGCGCCATGGCAAGGTGCAGGCGCTGGCGGGCGTGAGCCTGGAGTTGCCGGCCGGCCGCATGGTGGGGCTGATCGGCCCCGACGGCGTGGGCAAGTCCAGCCTGCTGTCGCTGCTGGCCGGCGCGCGCGCGGTGCAGGAAGGGCGCGTCGAGGTGCTGGGCGGCGACATGGCCAGCAAGCGCCACCGCGACACCGTCGGCCCGCGCATTGCCTACATGCCACAGGGGCTGGGCAAGAACCTCTACCCCACGTTGTCGGTGGAGGAAAACCTGCAATTCTTCGCGCGCCTGTTCGGCCATGACAGGGCCGAGCGCCGCCGGCGCATCGACGAGCTGACGCAAGCCACCGGCCTGCACCCCTTCCTCGATCGTCCGGCGGGCAAGCTGTCGGGCGGCATGAAGCAGAAGCTGGGGCTGTGCTGCGCGCTGATCCACGACCCGGATCTGCTGATCCTCGACGAGCCGACCACCGGTGTCGATCCGCTGGCGCGCGCGCAGTTCTGGGACCTGATCGCGAACATCCGCACCGGTCGCCCCGGCATGAGCGTGGTGGTCGCCACGGCCTACATGGACGAGGCCCAGGGCTTCGACTGGCTGGTGGCGATGGACGACGGCCGGGTGCTGGCCACCGGCACGCCGGCCGAGCTGCTCGAACGCACCGGCAGCGATGCGCTGGAGGCCGCCTTCATTGCGCTGCTGCCCGAAAGCAGGAAGCGCGGCCACGCGCCGGTGGTGATCCCGCCGCTGCAGGCCGATGCCGACGACATCGCGATCGAAGCCAAGGACCTCACCATGCGCTTCGGTGATTTCGTCGCGGTCGACCGCGTGAGCTTTCGCATCCGCCGCGGCGAGATCTTCGGCTTCCTCGGCTCCAACGGCTGCGGCAAGTCGACCACGATGAAGATGCTGACCGGCCTCCTGCCGGCCAGCGCGGGTCAGGCCTGGCTGTTCGGCCGCGAGGTCGATCCCAGGGACATCGCCACCCGCAACCGCGTCGGCTACATGTCGCAGGCGTTCTCGCTCTACAGCGAACTGACGGTGCGGCAGAACCTGGTGCTGCACGCGCGGCTCTTCCACGTCGCCGAGACCGACATCCCGGCGCGTGTGGCCGAGATGGTCGAACGCTTCGGTCTTGGGCCGGTGCTGGACGAGCTGCCCGAATCGCTGCCGCTGGGCATCCGCCAGCGGCTGTCGCTGGCGGTGGCGATGGTGCACAAGCCCGAGCTGCTGATCCTGGACGAACCGACCTCGGGCGTCGACCCGGTGGCGCGCGATGCCTTCTGGCGCTTGCTGGTCGAGCTGTCGCGGCGCGACCGGGTGACCATCTTCATCTCCACCCACTTCATGAACGAGGCCGAGCGTTGCGACCGCATGTCGATGATGCACGCGGGCAAGGTGCTCGACAGTGCCGCCCCGGCCAAGCTGGTGGAAAAGCGCGGCGCGGCGACCCTGGAGCAAGCCTTCATCGGCTACCTGGTGGAGGCCGGCGGCGCAACGCCGGCCAGCGCGGCCCCGATCGGCGCCGTGGCGGCTGCTGCGCCGTCGCGGGAGGCGGCAGCGCACGCGCGCAGACCCTTCAGCCTGCAGCGCCTGTACAGCTACCTGTGGCGTGAAGCGCTGGAGCTGCAGCGCGACCCGGTGCGCGCCACGCTGGCGCTGGCCGGCTCGATCATCCTGATGATCGTCATGGGGTTTGGTATTGGCAACGACGTTGCCGGCATCCGCTACGCTGTGCTCGATCGCGACCAGAGCGCGCTCAGCAACAGCTATCTGCTCGACATCGGTGGTTCGCGCTACTTTCAGGAGCAGCCGCCCATCGCCGACTACGACGAACTCGACCGGCGCATGCGCAACGGCGAACTCACGCTGGCGATCGAGATCCCACCCGGTTTCGGCCGTGACCTGCTGCGCGGGCGCCAGGTTGCCATCGGCGCCTGGTTCGACGGCGCGATGCCGCAACTGGCCGAGACCGTGCGTGGCTACATCCAGGGCATGCATCAGCACTGGCTGGCCGACCAGGCGCGTGGCATGCAGGGCGGCCACACGACGGGCCGCATCTCGGTCGAAAACCGCTTTCGCTACAACCCCGACGTCAAGAGCCTGCCGGCGATGGTGCCGGCGGTGATCCCGCTGCTGCTGATGATGCTGCCCGCCATGCTGACGGCGCTGGCGGTGGTGCGCGAGAAGGAGATGGGATCGATCATCAACCTGTACGTCACTCCGGTCACCCGCACCGAGTTCCTGCTCGGCAAGCAACTGCCCTACGTGGCTCTGGCCATGGTCAACTTTGCGTTGATGACTCTGCTGGCGGTGACCGTGTTCGAGGTACCGATCAAGGGCAGCGTGCTCGCGCTGGTGCTGGCCTCGGTGTTGTTCTGCCTGATTTCCACCGGCATGGGCCTGCTGGCCTCGGCGGTGACCAGGAGCCAGATCGCCGCGATGTTCTTCGCCATGGTCGGAACCCTGATTCCGACCACGCAATTTGGCGGCTTGATGGACCCGGTGTCCTCACTGGAGGGGGGTGCACGCGTCATCGGCGAGATCTACCCCGCCAGCCACATGTTCATCATCAGCCGCGGCGTGTTCAACAAGGCGCTTGGCTTTGGCGACCTGTCGGCCAACTTCTGGCCGCTGCTGCTGGCGGTGCCGGTGATCGTCGGCACCGCGATCGCGCTGCTCCGCAAGCAGGAGGTCTGAGCATGTGGCAGAGGCTGTCCAACATCTACCACCTGGGCGTCAAGGAACTGTGGAGCTTGTGGCGCGACCCGATCATGCTGGTGCTGACCGTGTTCTCCTTCACCTTCGCGGTGTATTCGGCGGCGTCCTCGATGCCCGAAACCCTGAACAACGCGCCGATCGCCATCGTCGACGAGGACCAGTCGCAGCTTTCGCAGCGCATCGTCAGCGCGTTCTACCCGCCGCAGTTCACGGCGCCGTTCCTGATCGACCAGTCGCGGGTCGACCCGGGCATGGACTCGGGCGTCTACACCTTCGCCCTGATCATTCCACCCAATTTCCAGCGTGACGTGCTGGCCGGGCGCGACGCGCAGGTCCAGCTCAACACCGACGCCACCCGCATGAGCCAGGCCTTCAACGGCAGTGGCTTCATCCAGCAGGTGGTGCTGGGCGAGGTGCAGGAGTTCGTGCAGCGCTACCGCGCCGGCGCCGAGCCGGCGGTGGGCCTGGAGTTGCGCGCACGCTTCAACCCGGCGCTGGAGAAGTCCTGGTTCGGCGGCCTGGCGCAGATCATCAACCAGATCACCATGCTGTCGATCGTCCTGGCCGGTGCGGCGCTGATTCGCGAGCGCGAGCACGGCACCGTCGAGCACCTGCTGGTGATGCCGGTGACGCCGGCCGAGATCATGCTCGCCAAGATCTGGTCCATGGGGCTGGTGGTGCTGCTGGCGTCGGCCGTGTCGCTCCACGTCGTGGTGCGCTGGGCGCTGGGCGTGCCGGTGGCCGGCTCGCTGCCGCTGTTCTTCTTCGGCGCCGCGCTGCTGTTGTTCGCCACCACGTCGATGGGCATCTTCATGGCCACGGTCGCGCGCAACATGCCGCAGTTCGGCATGCTGGTGATGTTGGTGCTGCTGCCGCTGCAGATGCTCTCGGGCGGTCAGTCGCCGCGTGAGAGCCAACCCGGCTGGCTGCAGGACCTCATGCTCGCTGCGCCGACCACCCAGTTCGTCAAGTTCGGCCAGGCGATCCTGTTTCGCGGCGCCGGCATCGAGGTGGTGTGGGTGCAGCTGCTGGCCATGGCACTGATTGGCGCGGCGCTGTTCGCCTTCTCGCTGGCGCGCTTTCGCAAGACCATCGGCCAGATGGCGTGATGGCCGCTGCCTGCAGGCCGACGACAAACGTCTTCCATGCCGGGCACCCCGTGGGTCTGACTGCGGCGGGTGGGTGCCCGCCCGAAGGAGCCACGCCGCATGGCGCGACGAGCACGCTGCGGGCGCCTGCCGTTTCTAGGCTCAGACCAGCAGCGCGTTGACCCGTCGCACGTAGCCGGCCGGGTCGTCGGGCAGGCCGCCTTCGGCCAGCAGCGCCTGGTCGAACAGGACCTGAGCCAGATCGTCGAAGCGCGCATGACCGTCGAGCTTCTTCACCAGCGCGTGCTCGGGGTTGATTTCGAGCACCGGGCGGGTGTCGGGCACCGGCTGGCCAGCCTGTTTGAGCACACGCGCCAGCTGCAGGCTGATGCCGCTGTCCTTGACCACCAGGCAGGCCGGCGAGTCGACCAGGCGGGTGGTGACGCGCACGTCTTCCACGCTGTCCTTGAGCACGTCCTTGAGCTTGTCCAGCAGCGGCCTGACGGCTTCGGCGGCGGCTTCGGCGGCCTGCTTTTCGGCTTCGTTCTGCAGCTCGCCCAGATCCACCGCACCCTTGGCCACCGACTGCAGCGGCGTGCCGTCGAATTCGCGCAGGTAGGACAGCGCCCACTCGTCCACGCGGTCGGTCATCAGCAGGACTTCGATGCCCTTCTTGCGGAAGATTTCGAGCTGCGGGCTGTGGCTGGCCGCCGCCAGGGTGTCGGCGGCGATGTAGTAGATGGCTTTCTGGCCGTCCTTCATGCGCGCCTTGTAGTCGGCCAGCGAGACGGCGGGCGTGTCGCTGGCGGTGGAGGCGTAGCGCAGCAGGCGGGCGATGCGCTCGCGGTTGGCGTGGTCTTCGCCCAGGCCTTCCTTGAGCACGGCGCCGAATTCGCGCCAGAAGGTGGCGTACCTGTCGCCGGCGGGCGGCGGGTTCTGCACGTCGGTGGCCGGCTCGCCACCGGCCGCTTCGGCGGGCGCTTCGGCGGGCGCTTCGGCGGGCGC
>JADLIA010000070.1 GCA_020848515.1 Rubrivivax sp.
ACCACTCCACCCGCCGGTCGTGCATTTCGATGAAGGCGCGCTCGTCGAAGCCCTCGCCCATCAGGTTCGGCTCGGGGTGCAAACCTTCCAGATAGCTGCAGATGGCGCGCGTTTCGCTCAGCACGCGGCCGTCATCCAGTTCCAGCGCCGGCACGCGGGCGACCGGCACCTTGGCGCGGTAGGCGGCCGCCTTGTGCTCGCCGGCGTTCAGGTCAACCGGCACGAAGTCGATGCCGGTGATGCCCTTTTCGTGCATGAACATCAGCACGCGGCGCGGGTTGGGGGCGCGGGGGGAAGTAGACAGTCGCATGGTTTGCTCCTATACATATAGCTGCTTGCGCTTGCCAGGCAAGCGCCAGAGCTCAAAATCATTGTCAGCCACGGGGCGGCGGCACCTTCAGGACGGCGGCTCGCCAAGCGCCGACGGGTCCATCACCACCGCCGACAGATCGAAGCGCTGGCCGCGCAGGTGGTCCTGCACGCAGCGCCACACCAGCGGGCTGCGGTGCCGTGACCGGCTGGCTTCGATTTCGGCCGGGGTCAACCACAGGGTGCGCACGATGCCCTGGTCCAGCCGGCGCGCCGGGTCGGGCTCGCCGGCCGTGCCACAGAAGGCCAGGCGCAGCCAGGTGGCGGGCTGGCCCTGGGCGTCGGTCGAGGCCGCCAGGTACACGCCCAGCAGGGCGCTGGGCGCGAACAGGCGGCCGGTTTCCTCCAGCGCCTCGCGCACGGCCCCGGCCTGGGGCGACTCGCCCGGCTCCAGGTGGCCGGCCGGGGTGTTCAGTTGCAGACCGGCGGCGGTGCGCTCTTCCACCAGCAGGTAGCGGCCCTGCTGCTCGATCACGGCAGCCACGGTGACCGCGGGTTTCCATCGGCGTGACGTCATGCCAGCCATTATCGGCAGCGCCGCGCCGCGGTCGCCGTCGCGGCAGGCGGCGCACCAAAATGACGCACAATCGCCGCCAAGAGCGCGCAGCCGCGCACTCGATCACCGACAAACCCGCCCAGCCGGCCCGCGCCCGAGCGGACCGACGGCTGGCTCACGAGAGGAGTGTTTCATGCTGATTGGCGTACCCGCCGAGACGGCGGCCGGCGAAACCCGGGTGGCCGTGACCCCGGAAACGGCCAAGAAGCTGGTGGCCCAGGGCCATGTCGTGCGTGTGCAAGCAGGCGCCGGCCTGCGCGCGGCCGCCATCGACGAGGCCTACCGCACCGCCGGCTCCGAAATCACCGATGCCGCCGGCGCCCTGGGCGCCGAGATGGTGCTGAAGGTGCGCAGCCCCGCGCCCGCAGAGCTGGCGCAGATCCAACCCGGCAGCGTGCTGGTGGGCATGCTGGAGCCGTTCAACGCCGAAGGCCTGCAGCGCCTGGCGGCCGCCAGCCTGACCGCTTTTGCGCTGGAAGCGGCGCCGCGCACCACGCGCGCACAGAGCATGGACGTGCTGTCCAGCCAGGCCAACATCGCCGGCTACAAGGCCGTCATCATGGCGGCCGACCGCTACCAGAAGTTCTTCCCCATGCTGATGACCGCCGCCGGCACCGTCAAGGCCGCTCGTGTGGTCATCCTGGGCGTGGGCGTGGCCGGCCTGCAGGCGATTGCCACCGCCAAGCGCCTGGGCGCGGTGATCGAAGCCAGCGACGTGCGCCCCAGCGTGAAGGAACAGGTCGAGTCGCTGGGCGCCAAGTTCATCGACGTGCCCTATGAAACCGCCGAGGAAAAGGAAGCCGCCGAGGGCGTGGGCGGCTACGCCCGGCCGATGCCGCAGAGCTGGCTGGAGCGTCAGAAGGTCGAAGTGGCCAAGCGCGTGGCCCAGGCCGACGTGGTGATCTCCACCGCCCTGATCCCCGGCCGCGCCGCGCCGGTGCTGATCACCGAAGAGATGGTGCAGAGCATGAAACCGGGCTCGGTCATCATCGACATGGCCGCCGGCAAGGGCGCGCCCAACGCCGACGGCACGGTAGGCGGCAACTGCCCGCTGACCGAGGCCGACCGCACCGTGGTCAAGCACGGCGTCACCATCGTCGGCGAAACCAACCTCGCCGCCCAGGTGGCGGCCGACGCGTCGGCGCTGTACGCGCGCAACGTGCTGGACTTCCTCAAACTGGTGCTGCCGCCGGCCGCCAAGGGCGAGCCGCCGGCCACCTTCAGGCTGGACCTGGAAGACGACATCGTCGCCGCCTGCCTGATGGCGCACCAGGGCGCGGTGACCCGCAAATGAGCGCCGCACGCCTGACGCGCAGCCGGGGCATGCTGGCGCTCGCCGCCAGCGCCCTGCTGGCCGCCTGCGCGGCGCCCGGGGGCGAGACCTCCGCCACCGGCGTGGCCGCACCGACGGCCAGCGTGGCGGCGCCGCACATCCAACCGCCGCCCACCAGCGTCGGCACCTGGGTCGAGCTCGGCCACGTGCAGGCCCCCTGGCTGGCCGGTGACGCCCCGGTGCCCGTCAGCGGCCCGGTGGCGCCGACCCGCGTTGCCGGCCTGCGCCGGGACGATGGTCGCTGGCTGGCCATCGTGATGGTGCAGCGCGCCACCGGCACCGCCGTGCCCTGCCCGCGCCCCACCGGGGTGTCGGTCGCCACCGAGGGCGACGGCTGCCTGCGCCTGCGGCGCGACGCCGACTTCGACCGCTGGCTGGAACGCCAGCATGGCGTGCTGCACCAGTGGGTCGAAAGCCGCGGCTGGGCGGCACGCCCGCGCGCCTGGGTCGCCTACCGGCTGCCGCACACCGGCAGCCAGGCGCTGGAAGCCCATGTGCTGCTGGACCCGGCCCTGATCGAACCGACCACCCGCGGCAGTGCCGACTTTCTGGCCGCCGGCCAGCCGGGCCTGGACTGGGCGCGCGCACTGGCCGCCGCCACCCGGACCGCCGACGGCAGCGGCGTGCTGGCGCTGCCGGCCCTGCCCTTCGCGCCGCCGGTCACGCCCGTCGCACCGCCGGTCGCCACCCCGGCCGTCGTGACCGCCCCGCCGGCGGCACGCACCCCGCCACCACCGCCGCGCCCGGCGGCCACCGCGCCGCGCCGCGATCGCGGCTGAGTCGGCCACCGCACCGACACGCACCCGATACCACCATCCCGAGGAGCCCTGCATGGACGCCGTATCCCCCACCCTCATCAACCTGATCATCTTCGTGCTGGCCATCTACGTGGGCTACCACGTGGTGTGGACCGTCACGCCCGCGCTGCACACGCCGCTGATGGCGGTCACCAACGCCATTTCGGCCATCGTCATCGTCGGCGCCATGCTGGCGGCGGCGCTGACCGAGGGCAGCTTTGCCAAGCTGCTGGGCGTGGCCGCGGTGGCGCTGGCCGCGGTGAACATCTTCGGCGGCTTTCTGGTGACGCGCCGGATGCTGGAAATGTTCAAGAAGAAAGACCGTCCCGCCAAGGCGGAAGCGGCCAAGTAAGGAGCGACCGACATGAGCATGAACCTCGTCACGCTGCTGTACCTGATCGCCAGCGTCTGCTTCATCCAGTCCCTCAAGGGGCTGAGCCACCCCACCACCTCGATCCGGGGCAACCTGTTCGGCATGGTCGGCATGACCATCGCCGTGCTGACCACGGCGGCGCTGATCATGCGGCTGGCCGGCTCGGCGCTGGGCCTGGGCTGGGTGCTGCTGGGCCTGGTGCTGGGCGGCGGCTATGGCGCCTGGCGCGCCAAGACGGTCGAGATGACCAAGATGCCCGAGCTGGTGGCGTTCTTCCACAGCATGATCGGTCTGGCGGCGGTGTTCATCGCCGGCGCCACGGTGATCGAGCCCTGGGCCTTCGGCCTGGCCAAGAGCGTCGCCCAGGGCGGCGACGGCCAGATCCCGGGCGGCAACCGCATCGAGCTGGCGCTGGGCGCCTTCATCGGCGCGGTCACCTTCAGCGGCTCGGTGATCGCCTGGGGCAAGCTGTCGGGCAAGAGCAAGTTCCGCCTGTTTCAGGGCGCGCCGGTGCAGTTTGCCGGCCAGCACTGGGTCAACCTGGGGCTGGGCCTGCTGACCGCGTTCTTCATCTTCGGCTTCTGGCATTCGCAAAGCCACCTGGACTTCGCCCTGGTGTGCCTGCTGGGCTTCATCATCGGCGTGACGCTGATCATCCCGATCGGCGGCGCCGACATGCCGGTGGTGGTGTCGATGCTGAACAGCTATTCGGGCTGGGCGGCGGCGGGCATCGGCTTTTCGCTCAACAACAGCATGCTGATCATCGCCGGCTCGCTGGTGGGCAGCTCGGGCGCGATCCTGAGCTACATCATGTGCAAGGCCATGAACCGCTCGTTCTTCAGCGTCATTCTGGGCGGCTTCGGGGGTGAGGCGGTCACGGCGGGCGGCGCGCAGGAGCAGCGCCCGGTCAAGAGCGGCAGCGCCGACGACGCCGCCTTCATGCTCGGCAACGCCGACAGCGTGATCATCGTGCCGGGCTATGGCCTGGCGGTGGCGCGCGCCCAGCATGCGGTCAAGGAGCTGGTCGACAAGCTCACCGACAAGGGCATCGACGTCAAGTACGCCATCCACCCGGTGGCCGGCCGCATGCCGGGCCACATGAACGTGCTGCTGGCCGAGGCCGAGGTGCCCTACGACCAGGTGCACGAGATGGAAGACGTCAACGGCGAGTTCGGCCAGGCCGACGTGGCCATCATCCTGGGCGCCAACGACGTGGTCAACCCGGCCGCGCTGCAAAAGGGCAGCCCGATCTACGGCATGCCGATCCTGGAGGCCTACAAGGCCAAGACCGTGATCGTCAACAAGCGCTCCATGGCCGCCGGCTACGCCGGGCTGGACAACGAGCTGTTCTACATGGACAAGACCATGATGGTGTTCGGCGACGCCAAGAAGGTGGTCGAAGACATCGGCAAGGCCATCGAGTAAGTCCACGCCGGCCGTCGCTGCGGCGCCACGACCGGGAAAACGCCGGTTTGCCCCTGCCCGCGCGCGTTGCACAATGTGACAGGTGGCCGCGCAGCGCGCCGCCTTCCCATTGCCTGACCGTGCCGGGCACGGTCCGACCTCAAGGAGTACCCCATCCATGACCGAGCGCAGCTGGCTCAAGCACTACCCCGCCGGCGTTCCCGCCGACATCGACACCACCCAGTACAGCTCCCTGGTGGCGCTGATCGAGGAGAGCTTCTCGAAGTACGCCGATCGCACCGCCTACAGCTTCATGGGCAAGGACGTCAGCTACGCCGACACCGATGCCGACAGCCGCGCTCTGGCCGCCTACCTGCAGAGCCTGGGCCTGCAGCGCGGCGACCGCGTGGCCCTGATGATGCCCAACGTGCCGCAGTACCCGGCCAGCGTGGCGGCAGTGCTGCGCGCCGGCTTCGTGGTGGTCAACGTCAACCCGCTGTACACCGCGCGCGAACTCGAGCACCAGCTCAAGGACGCCGGCGCCAAGGCCATCATCATCCTGGAGAACTTCGCCGCCACGCTGCAGCAGTGCATCGCCAGGACCCAGGTCAAGCACGTGGTGCTGGCCAGCATGGGTGACCGGCTGGGCGGCCTCAAGGGCATGATCGTCAACCTGGTGGTGCGCAAGGTCAAGAAAATGGTGCCGCCGTTCAGCCTGCCGGGCGCGGTGCGCTTCAACGATGCGCTGGCGCGCGGGCGCAGCGCGCCCTTCGCGGCGCCCCCGATCGGCCCCGACGATCTGGCGGTGCTGCAGTACACGGGCGGCACCACCGGCGTTGCCAAGGGCGCCATGCTGCTGCACCGCAACCTGATCGCCAACGTGCTGCAATCCGAGGCCTGGAACGACCCGGTGATGAAGAGCATCCCGGCCGGCGAGCAGCCCACCTCGGTGTGCGCGCTGCCGCTCTACCACATCTTCGCCTTCACGGTGAACATGATGCTGTCCATGCGCACTGGCGGCAAGACCATCCTGATCCCCAACCCGCGCGACCTGCCGGCGGTGCTCAAGGAGCTGTCCAAGCACACCTTCCACAGCTTTCCGGCGGTCAACACGCTGTTCAACGGCCTGGCCAATCACCCGGACTTCAACACCGTCAACTGGAAGAACCTGCGCGTCTCGGTGGGCGGCGGCATGGCGGTACAGAGCGCGGTGGCCAAGCTGTGGCTCGAAAAAACCGGCTGCCCGATCGTCGAAGGCTACGGCCTGTCCGAAACCAGCCCCTCGGCCAGCTGCAACCCGGTCACGTCGAAGGAGTTCTCCGGCACCATCGGCCTGCCGCTGCCCAGCACCTACCTCAAGATCCTGGATGACAGCGGGGCCGAGGTACCGCTCGGTCAGCCGGGCGAAATCGCCATCAAGGGCCCGCAGGTGATGGCCGGCTACTGGCAGCGCCCCGACGAGACCGCCAAGGTCATGACGCCCGACGGCTACTTCAAGAGCGGCGACATCGGCATCATGGACGAGCGCGGCTACACACGCATCGTCGACCGCAAGAAGGACATGATCCTGGTCAGCGGCTTCAACGTCTACCCCAACGAGATCGAGGACGTGGTGGCCGCCATTCCAGGCGTGCTGGAGGTCGGCGCGGTCGGCGTGCCCGACGAAAAGATGGGCGAAGCCATCAAGCTGGTGATCGTCAAGAAGGACCCCGGACTGACCGAGGAAGCGGTGCGCGCCTA
>JADLIA010000071.1 GCA_020848515.1 Rubrivivax sp.
GGCAACGTCGCCGCCTTCCTGATGAGCGACCTGGCCAGCGGCGTGACGGCCGAGATCACCTATGTCGACGGCGGCTTCAGCCAGACGGCGGGGCTGTCGACCGACATGGTCGGCTGAGCCCATCGGCCGCAAGCCAAATCAGCCTCTGGCGCTTGTCTGGCGAGCGCCAGAAGCTATTGATTTGATAGTGTGAAGCGACGCACTCTGCTGCTCGGCGCCCTGGCCCTGGGCACGCGCGCATGGGCCGGTCCGGCCGACCAGGCGCCGGCGCTGCTGCTGGCCCAGCCGTGGCAGCCCGGCACCGACCTGACCGACTGGTGGGTGAGCGAGAAGTACGACGGCGTGCGCGGCTTCTGGGACGGCCGCACGCTGCGCACGCGCGGCGGCGAGCGCATCGCCGCCCCGCCCTGGTTCACCGCCGGCTGGCCCGCGACGCCGCTGGACGGCGAGCTGTGGGCCGGGCGCGGCGGCTTCGAGCAGGTGCAGTCCACCGTGGCGCGCCAGAGCCCCGACGACGCGGCCTGGCGCCGCCTGCGCTACATGGTGTTCGACCTGCCGGCCCACCCCGGCACCTTCGATCAGCGCCTGCCCGCCCTGCGCGCCACCGTCGCCGCCATGGACCAGCCCTGGGTGCAGGCCGTGCCGCAACGGCGCGTGGCCAGCCAGGCGCAGTTGCAGGCGTTGCTGCGCCAGGTGGTGGCGGGCGGCGGCGAAGGCCTGATGCTGCACCGCGGCAGCTCGCACTACCGCGCCGGGCGCGGCGACGACCTGCGCAAGCTGAAGACGCACGACGACGCCGAGGCGCGCGTCATCGCCCACCTGCCCGGGCGCGGCCGCCACGCCGGCCGGCTGGGCGCGCTGTGGGTCGAAACGCCCGATGGCCGGCGCTTTGCGCTGGGCGCCGGCTTCAGCGACGCCGAGCGCGCCGACCCGCCGCCCGTGGGCAGCTGGGTCACGTACCGCTACCGCGGCCTGCATGCGGGCAGCGGCCTGCCGCGCTTTGCCAGCTTTCTGCGCGTGCGCGCCGACGAGGCGCGCTTTCGCCGCTGAGCGGGGCCGCGCCGGCGCGCACCGCCGGGCGTCAGCCAGCCCGCAGCGCCGCCCAGGCCAGCAGCAGCCCGATCAGCACCGGCTGGTGCAGCATGTAGTAGCTCAGGCTCCAGCGCCCCAGCGGCGCCAGCGCGCGCAGCGCGGCGCCGGCCGGGCGCGCCAGCCAGGCGCGCAGCGGCGCCCACTGGGCCGCGCCCACGCCCAGCCACATCACGCCCAGCCAGGGCAGCAGCGGCACGTAGTCCTCGGTGATCGGCTTGCGCGTGACGATGCCCAGCCCGTTCAGCCAGCGGCCATCGAGCGCCTGCGCCAGCGCCGGCGGCCCGGCCTGGCGCAGCCAGGCCCCGGCCAGCGGCGCGGCGGCGATCAGCAGCAGGCCGCCCAGCCACGGCCAGCGGCCGCGCAGCGCGCCACGCCGCAGCAGCGCGCGCGTCAGCAGCAGCATCAGCGCCATGCCGTGCAGCACGCCGAAGCTGATCCAGCTCTTGGGGAACATCCACCACGACCCCAGCGACACCAGCAGCGCACAGCCCGCCACCTGGGCCCAGCGGCGCGCAAAGCGGGCCGCGCTCTGGCCGGCTTGCACCGCCAGCGCCTGCCCGGCGCCGGCGCACAGCAGGAACAGGCTGACGATGGCGGTGCGCTGGCCGGTCCACAGCGGATCGGCGTAGAAGTCCTGACGGATGTGACCGAAGTGGTTGAGGTCGAAGGCGAAGTGGTAGGCCGTCATCCACAGCAGCGCCAGCGCGCGCAGCGCGTCCAGGCGGTCGAAGCGGGGGCCGGAGGGCGGCATGGGCGATGCGCGGGATGCGCGGGGTCAGCGGCCCTGCCCGGCCAGCACCTGCTGCGGCGTGCGCCCCACCAGCTGCGCGTAGAGGGCCGGGTCGGTGGCGCCTTCGCTGCCGAACAACAGCAGGCGCGAGCGGGCGTCGATGCCCAGCGCCGCGCGCTGCGCCGGCACCTGCGCCAGCGCGATGGCGGCGGCCAGCCCGGCCACCGCCGATTCGCCGGCGACGATGGGCGCGTCGCTCCCCGTCGGCGCGGCCAGCAGGCGCATGGCCTGAACGGCGGCGGCGTCGCTGACGGTGGCGAAGGCGTCGGCGCCGCTGGCCAGGATGTCCCAGGCCAGCAGCGACACTTCGCCGCAGGCCAGGCCCGCCATCAGCGTGTCGAGCGCGCCCGTCACCGCCACCGGCCGGCCGGCGCGGGCGCTGCGCAGCAGGCAGTCGGCCCGTTCGGGTTCGACCACCACCAGGCGCGGGCGGGCACCACCGTCGCGCTCCCAGAACCAGCCGCACACGGCCGCCGCCAGCCCACCCACGCCGCCCTGCACGAACACATGGGTGGGCCGTGACCCGAGCTGCTGCACGGCTTCGTCCACCATCAGCTGATAGCCCTGCATGACGTCGCGCGGCACATCCATGTAGCCGGGGTAGGAGGTGTCGGAAATCACATGGCGCCCCAGCCGCCGCGCGTCGGCGTCGGCCTGGCGCACGGCGTCGTCGTAGTTGCCGGGTGTGCGCACCACCTGGGCGCCCAAGGCTTCGATGGCGGCCTGGCGCCCGGCGCTGACGGTGGCGTGGAGGTAGATCACGCAGCCGCAGCCCAGCAGCTGCGCACCCCAGGCCACCGAGCGCCCGTGGTTGCCGTCGGTGGCGCAGGTGACGGTGAACTGGCGCGCCAGCTCGGCCAGCGTGCCGCCGCGCAGCTCCTCGGTGCCGACCGGCCGGCCCAGCCGGGCCGACAGCTCGCGCTGCAGCAGCCGCGCCACGGCGTAGGCGCCACCCAGCGCCTTGAAGCTGCCCAGGCCAAAGCGCTCGCCCTCGTCCTTGTAGGCCAGCTCGGCCACGCCCAGGCGCGCCGCCAGCGCGTGCAGCTGGCGCAGCGGCGTGGGCGCGTAGCCGGGCCAGCGCGTGATGTCGGCGCGCGCCTCGGCCAGCGCCGCCTGCCCCAGCACCGCCGCGCGCTGCGCACCGTAGGCCTGATCGCGCCGCACGGCGGGGTTGAGCAGCAGTTCGGCCGGCAGCGGCTCGAGGTTGGCGACGCAGGGGTCGGTCATGGCGATCGGAACGTCGGGGGCATGCATGCCGCGAGTATCGGTGCAATGCGCGGCCGCGGCGCCAGCACAGTGTTTCGCGCTGTCAGGTACCTATGGCGCCTAGGGTATAAGCCTGACAGGCGGCGCCAGCGGCCACCGGCGCCGCGGCGGGCCTGCTGGCCGGTCATCGAAGTACTATCCGTTCGATAGCTGCTGGCGGCTTCCAGTCGGGCGCCAGAGCCCAATTTCATCAGGAATCCCGGAACATGCAATCGGCCAGCGACGCATGGTTTGACGAGGCGTACTACCAGCGCTACTACCACGACCCGCGCACGCGCGTGGTCGATGCCGAGCAGATGCGCCGGCTGGGCGAGTTCGTCGCCAGCTACCTGGCGCACCTGCGCCTGCCGGTGCGGCGCGTGCTCGACATGGGCTGCGGCATCGGCCTGTGGCGCGACCACGTGGCGCGGCTGTTCCCCGGCGCCAGCTACCTGGGCGTGGAATACAGCGAGCACCTGTGCCAGCGCTACGGCTGGAGCCGCGGCTCGGTGGTCGACTGGCGCGCCGACGAGCCGTTCGACCTGGTGATCTGCCAGGGCGTGCTGGCCTACCTGAACCCGAGCGACCTGCGGCGCGCGCTGGCCAACCTGGACCGGCTGTGCCGCGGCGCGCTGTACCTGGAAGCGGTGACGCTGGAAGACTACGAACGCGACGCCATCGACCTGGAGCTGAGCGACCCGCGCCTGTACCGCCACCGCGCGGCGCTGTACCGGCGCGGCCTGACGCCCCATTTCCGCGCCGCCGGCGGCGGCCTGTGGCTGAGCCGGCGCGCGCCGGTGCCGCTGCTGGCGCTGGAAGCGCCCGACTGAACCGGCGCCCGCGGCGCTGGGGATAATCCGCTCCATGCCCCAGCCGCACCAGATCGAACTGCTGGCCCCCGCGCGCGACGCCGACATCGGCATCGAGGCCATCCAGCACGGCGCCGACGCCGTCTACATCGGCGGGCCGGGCTTTGGCGCGCGCGCCGGCGCCGGCAACCCGGTGGCCGACATCGAGCGCCTGGCGCGCCACGCGCACCGCTTCGACGCCCGCATCTTCGTCACCCTCAACACCATCTTGCGCGACGACGAGCTGGAGCCGGCGCGCCGCCTGGCCTGGCAGCTGTACGACGCCGGCGCCGACGCACTGATCATCCAGGACATGGGCCTGCTGCAGCTCGACCTGCCGCCGATCCAGCTGCACGCCAGCACCCAGACCGACATCCGCACGCCGGCCAAGGCGCGCTTTCTGCAGGATGCGGGGCTGAGCCAGATCGTGCTGGCGCGCGAGCTCGATCTGACCCAGATCGCCGCCATCCGCGACGTGCTGGAGCCGGCGCGCTGCGGCATCGAGTTCTTCATCCACGGCGCGCTGTGCGTGGCCTACAGCGGCCAGTGCTACATCAGCCACGCCCACACCGGGCGCAGCGCCAACCGCGGCGACTGCTCACAGGCCTGCCGCCTGCCCTATCAGGTGGTGGACGCTCAGGGCCGCTTCGTCGCCCACGACGCGCACGTGCTGAGCATGAAGGACAACAACCAGTCGCTCAACCTGGGCCCGCTGATCGACGCTGGCGTGCGCAGCTTCAAGATCGAGGGGCGCTACAAGGACATGGGCTACGTGAAGAACATCACCGCCCACTATCGCCGCCTGTTCGACGACATCCTGGAGCAGCGCCCCGAGCTGGCGCGCGCCAGCAGCGGCCGCTGCCAGTTCGGCTTCACGCCCGACCCGCTGCAGAACTTCAATCGCGAGTTCACCGACTACTTCGTGCACGGCCGCCAGATCGACGTCGGCGCCTTCGACACGCCCAAGAACCCCGGCCAGCCGATCGGCCACGTCACGCGCGTGGCGGGCGATCACTTCGAGCTGCAGACCGACAACCCGGCGCTGACCCTGGCCAACGGCGACGGCCTGTGCTTCTGGGACCCGCTGAAGACCCTGGTGGGCGCGCAGGCCAACCGCGTCGAGGCGCTGGGCGACGGCCGCTGGCGCGTGTTCCCCAAGGACCCGATGGCCCAGCTGCGCGAGCTGCGCCGCGGCACGCCGGTGCACCGCAACCGCAGCATGGACTGGGTGCGCGCGCTGGAGCGCAAGTCGGCCGAGCGCCGCATCGGCGTCTGGCTGACCCTGAGCGAAACGGCCGACGGTCTGAGCCTGAGCGCCACCGACGAAGACGGCCACAGTGGCGCCGCCCAGGTCGCGCTGGCCTGGGCCGCGCCGCGCCAGCCGGCGGCGGCCGAGCACGCGCTGCGCGAAGCGCTGGCGCGGCTGGGCGAAACCCTGTTCGCGCCGCTGGGCATCGCGCTCGCGCTGCCGCGCCCCTGGTTCGTGCCGTCCAGCGTGGCCAATGCGCTGCGGCGCGACGCCATCGCCGCACTCGAAGCGGCGCGCGCCGCCGCCTGGCAGCGCCTGCCGCGCGCCCAACCGCTGGAGCCGCCCACGCCCTACCCCGAAGACACGCTCAGCTACCTGGCCAACGTGTTCAACCAGCAGGCGCGCGACTTCTACGCGCGCCACGGCGTGCGCGTCATCGACGCCGCCTATGAAAGCCACCAGGAACCGGGCGAAGTCAGCCTGATGATCACCAAGCACTGCGTGCGCTACAGCCTCAGCCTGTGCCCCAAGCAGGCCAAGGGCGTGGTGGGCGTCAAGGGCACCATCCGGGCCGAGCCGCTGCAGCTCATCAACGGCAAGGAGCGCCTGACGCTGCGCTTCGACTGCAAGCCGTGCGAGATGCACGTGGTCGGCAGGATCAAGCCCGGCGTGGTGCAGCGCGCCGAGCGCGAAGCCGCCGAACACGCCCTGCGCTTTTACCGCGCGCCTCCGCGGGGGGCCCGGTCATTCGAATGAAATGGGCCGCTGGCGCGCTACCAGCAAGCGCCAGCAGCTATCTTGTTTATAGCATCTGATCGAGGACCCAACCATGAAGATCCTGCTCCCCGTCGACGGCACCGAGCTGTCCCTGCATGAAACCCGCTTTGCGCTGCGTCTGGTGCGCGAAGGCCTGCGCGCCAGCTTCGTGCTGGCCAACGTGCAGGAGCCGGCCTCGTTCTACGAAATCGTGACCTCGCAGAACCCGGGCCTGATCGAAAGCGCCGCGCAGGAAGCCGGCGAAGACCTGATGGCGCCGTCCGCCCGCCTGCTGCGCGAAGCCGGCGTGAGCTTCGAGACGGCGGTCATCACCGGCGATCCGGCGCACGCCATGCTGGAGCTGATCGAGCTGCACGGCTGCGACATGGTGGTGATGGGCGCGCGCGCCCTGGGCCCGATCCGCCGCATGCTCGAAGGCGGCTCCACCTCGCGCCGGCTGCTGGACGACGCGCCGGTGCCCGTGCTGCTGGTCAAACCGCCACCCCAACCGCAGCAGGACTGACCGCGACCGACCGGTGGAGCGCGCCGGCGCTGCGCTGCGGGGCTCGCGGGCTCGACTCGAACGCCGCAGTCGATCAGCCAGCCACCCAGGCGACCGCAGGCGGTCGACAGAGTCAGGCAAGCAGCTTGCCGTTGCGCCACCATCGGCACTCGACCCCATGTTGACCATCCATGACGGCTCGGACTAGCCCCCTACCAGAAGAGGCACGGCGTCGACGCCGATGGGGCCGGTTCCTGCTGGCGGTGGGACTGCTCGGGCTGCTTCTGAGCGTGGCCATCGCCGGGCGGCAACTGGCCCTGCTGGCTGTCGCCCAGAGCGCGCCGGGAACGGTGATCGAGATGGTGCGCATGGCTTCGGGCCGCCTCTCTGCAGCGGATGCCTACGCCCCGCGCGTGCGCTTCGTCCTCGATGCCGTCGAGCACGAGTTCGTGTCCCCCGTCGGCAGTTACCCTCCCGCCTTCCAGATCGGCGACACGGTTCGCGTTCTGTACGACCCGGCCAACCCGCGGCGGGCCATGGTCGACAGTTCCGGTCAACTCTGGGCGCCGGTGGCGGTGTGCGCGGTGCTGGGCTTGCTCCTCGGTGGCCTCGGAGCCTGGCTGCTGCGCAAGTCGCGCGTAGCCTGAGTCTCTTTGGCTTCGGAATCTTGACATTGGAACCGTTCACCCAGAGCCTGTCGAAGGGCTTCGACAGGGTCAGCCCGAACGGTATTCAAGACATCCCTATGGATCCGGCTCCATGAAGTCTTCACCGTTCGCCCTGAGCTTGTCGAAGGGCTTCGACAAGCTCAGCCCGAACGGATTTCGAGACTTCAAAGGACCGGATCAATAGGCCGAACCCATAGGGTGGCGCCGACCGCTAACATGTCCGTTTTTGGCCCGCTGCGGATTCGGGCGCTTCGGTGCTCCGGTGCCGTGCGATCCCACCCGGGCGTCAGGAGTGATTTCCGATGGAATGCTTTACCCATCCGGGTTCCAGTTCAGTGGGAATATGCAAGACCTGCGGCAAGGCGGTGTGCCGCACCTGCGCCATCGATCTGGGGTTCGCCGTCGCCTGTACCCAGGCATGCGCCACCGAGGCAGCCGCCATCCACGAAATGAACCAGCGCGGCAAGAAGATCTACGGCATCGGGGTTGCCCGTCCGAAGATCCCCAGCGGGGTGATCATGTGGCTGTTGTTTGGCGCCCTGTTCAGCGGCTTCGGTGCCTTTGCGTGGTTCAAAGCGCGAGACCTCGGGTGGTTCCTTCTGCTTTTTGGTGCCGCTTCCTTCTTTGTGGCATGGCTGGGTTACCGCCGCGCCAAGGATGTGGGGCTCCAGTGCTAGCGCCACCGGGCGCACATCCCGGCCAGCAGCGGCTCCGGCATCCACCGCCACCCCTCACCCCCGCCCTCTGCCCAGAGGGGCCAGGGCAGCAAGCCGCAGCGCTCACAGCTTTTCGGTCTGCCCGCTGCTCGGCTGCCACTTCATCAGGTGCCGCTCGGCCAGACCGACCAGGCCGTCGAGCACCAGGGCAAACACCGTCAGCAGCACGATGCCGGCGAACACGGTGTTGATGTCGAACGAACCTTCGGCCTGCAGGATCAGGTAACCCACGCCGCTGGCCGAGCCCAGGTATTCGCCCACCACCGCCCCCACGAAGGCCAGTCCCACCGACGTGTGCAGGCTCGAAAACACCCAGCTCATGGCGCTGGGCACGTACACGTGGCGCATCAGCTGGCGCGCGTTGGCGCCCAGCATGCGCGCGTTGGCCAGCACCACCGGGCTGACCTCGCGCACGCCCTGGTAGACGTTGA
>JADLIA010000072.1 GCA_020848515.1 Rubrivivax sp.
CGGCGCCGGCGGGCAGGAACAGATGGCCGAGGATGTTGACCGGCTCCTTGCCGCCCTGCATCAGCTCGCCCAGCGTCTTGGGCGTCGAGCTGGCGAACGCATACACCCCGTTGCCCTGGCCCTCGGCAAAGCTGCTGACGGCCACCGGCTGCGCCCCCGCCATGGACGTCAGGCCCAGCACACCGAACAGCACCCCTGCGAGCCACCTGCCGGCCTGCGCCGCGCGTTGTTTCAGACCCATGATGCGCCTCCATCGAAGCATCGGTGGCGGCAGTGTACGGCATCCCGTGCGCAATGGCACCCAGAAAACGACGAATGGCGATCGCGCCGGGCGTCGATCGCGGCGGGGTGGTGGCGGATGTCGTGTGCCGCCGGCGGCCGTTGCGCGGCCGCGCGGCGCCTCAGACCTGGGCGCCGAACACTTCCAGCAGCCGGTCCAGCCCGCCCATGTCGATCGCCACCCTGGCCTGAGCGCGCACGCGGGGCTTGGCCCGGTAGGCCACCGACAGGCCGACGGCGCGCATCATCTCCAGGTCGTTGGCGCCGTCGCCCATGGCGATCGCCTGGCTGGGCGAGCAGCCGATCAGGCTGCAGGTGGACAGCACCGTCTCGCGCTTCATGGCGCCGTCGCAGATGTCGCCCCAGCTCTGCGGCTGGATGCGCCCGGTCAGGCGCCCGTGCTCGATCTCCAGCAGGTTGCTGCGCGCGAAGTCCAGCGCCAGCCGGTCGCGCAGGCGGTCGGCAAAGTAGCTGAAGCCACCCGACACCAGCAGCACCTTCAGCCCGGCCGCCTTGCAGGCCAGCACCAGCTCGGCGGCGCCTGGGTTCAGGCGCAGGCGGGCACGGTAGACCTGCGCCAGCTCGTCCACCGACACGCCCCGCAGCAGCGCCACGCGCCGGCGCAGGCTGTCCTTGAAGTCGGTGATCTCGCCGCGCATGGCCGCTTCGGTGATGGCGGCCACCTCGGCCTTGCGGCCCACGGCGTCGGCGATCTCGTCCACGCATTCGATGTTGATCAGCGTGGAGTCCATGTCGAAGGCGATCAGTCGGTAGTCCGACAGGCGCAGCGGGGGCTGGATGCCGCGCAACACCAGGCCGGGGCTGATTTCGTTCGATGCGTCAAGGGCGGTCTGGGAGGTCATGAACTACTGAAAGAATAGCTGCTGGCGCTTGCTGGACAAGCGCTGGAGGCCAAAATGATGCTGAATCCAGGGGTCATGGGGCGGCCGCGTCCAGATCGCGTGCGAACGCAAACCAGCGCTCGATCGGCTCGGTTTCCGGCAGCACATAGACCACGCCCGACTGGCGCGCAAACAGCGGGTCGATGGTGCGGTCGTAGAAGCGATCCGGCACGTTGATGCAGCCATACGAAATGCGGTTGTCGGCCACGCCGGGCGTCTGCAGGCGCTGCGGGCGCTGCTCGCCCGCCACCTGGCGCACGCGGTGCATCGACAGCGCGGCGTCGTAGTCCAGCCAGACGATGTCTTCGCCGCGGTGGTTGCGCCCCGCCTCGGTGAGGAAGCGGCCGGCGCTGGTGACCTTTTCGTGCGGGCGCAGCTGGTGCAGCGGGCGGCTGCCGACGTCCGGGGGCGCGGCGTCGCCGGTGGCCTGACCCAGCAGCACGGCGCTGCTGGCCAGCAGCTGGCCGTGGCGGTCGAACACCCAGACCGTGGCGGCCGGCTTGCTGACCACCGCGAAGGCGCGCCCGCCGGTGTCGCCGGCGCGCAGCGCGGCGGCGGCAAAGCGGCGGGCCAGGGCTTCGTCGGCCAGCGCGGGCGCGGCCAGCAGCGCCAGCGCGCCCAGCCACAGCAGCTGGCGCCAGAGGCGGCGGGAAGGCCAGGACGGGTTCATGGGTGGCGCCATTCTGGCCTATGCCGGGGCGCTTGCGGCCAGCGGCGGCTGGATCGGTTGCCCGAGGCTGCGCAGCACGTCGCGCACCAGCTGCGCGCGCGCCTGCGGGTCGGGCAGGGCGCGTTCGATGCGCAGCTTGTCGTTGCCGGCCAGCTTGATGTGGCGGTTCTTCTGGATCAGATGGATGATGGCCATGGGATCGATCGGCGGGTTGGGCTTGAAGGCGATGCTGATCACGCCCGGCGCGGCGTCCACCTTCTGCACCCCATACGGGGCGCTCAGCACGCGCAGGCGGTGCACGTCGATCAGGGTCTGCGCCGGGGCGGGCAGCTTGCCGAAGCGGTCGACGATTTCTTCCACCAGGGCGTCGATCTGCTCGCCGGTGCGCGCCGTCGCCAGCTTCTTGTAGAAGGACAGGCGCAGGTGCACGTCGCCGCAATAGTCATGGGGCAGCAGGGCGGGGGCGTGCAGGTTGATGTCGGTGGCCGCCTGCATGGGCGCCAGCAGGTCGGGCTCGCGCCCGGCCTTGAGGCTGCGCACGGCCTCGGCCAGCATCTCGTTGTAGAGCTGAAAGCCGATTTCCATCATGTTGCCGCTCTGGTTTTCGCCCAGCACCTCGCCGGCGCCGCGGATTTCCAGGTCGTGCATGGCGAGGTAGAAGCCGCTGCCCAGCTCCTCCATCTGCTGGATCGCCTCCAGCCGCTGCGCGGCCTGCTTCGTCAGGCCTTCCTTGTCGGGCACGAGCA
>JADLIA010000073.1 GCA_020848515.1 Rubrivivax sp.
CGATGGCCGTGCCGTGGCCAGCGCCGGCAGCTGGCTCGATGGCGTCGACCTGCAGCGTGCGGCCGACGGCAGCGTGGCCGCGGAGCTGCGCTTTCCCGCGCTGCCGCTGCTCAAGGGCCGCTACACGGTGTCGGCCTACGTGCTGTGCGAGCGGGCCATCCACATCCAGGCCGCGGCCGAGCACGTGCTGGCTTTCGAGGTCGTGCAGTCCGACGCCTTGCAGGGCATCGTCGCGCTGCCGCGGCGCTGGCTCACAGGCGCCGAGGCGCAGGTGTGAGCGCGGTGGCGCAGGGCGCGCTGCCGGCACTCCTGCTGCAGCGCGCGGCGGCGCTGGCCGGGCTGGCGTCGGAACCGCCGCTGCGCGCTGCACTCGGCCTGGTCGACGGCGACGAGTGGCTGCAGCGGCTGGAGCGGGCGCCGGCGGCGACGGCAGTCGATTGCCTGGCCGAGTGGGCGCTGCAGCGTGCCCCCGGCGACCGTGTGCCGCGGCTGCTGCAGGCACAAGCGCTGGCCATCGCCGAGCGCAACGGCTGGCAGCCGCTGGCTGGGGATGGCGGCGATGGTGGCGATGGTGGCGATGGTGGCGATGGTGGCGATGGTGGCGCTGCTGGCGCTGGCGCCCCGCATGTACTGGCGCAGCGCCAGCGCCTGCAGCAGGCCTTGCTGGCGCACGCGGCCACGCTGCGCACCGAGGGCTTCGACGTCGGCGCGGCGCTGGCCGAGTTGCAGCAGCGCCAGCATGACCTGGCCGCCGGCCGCGCGCAGCTCGTGCGTCTGCGTCTGCAGCGGCCGGCGGCGCCTGCGGCGCGGCTGGTGGCCGTGGACGAGTCGCGTGCGGCCGCCATGCAGAGCCTGTTTGCCGCCGTCTTCGGGCACGCCATGCCGGAGGCGTTCTGGCGCTGGAAGTACGGGCAGGGCCGTGGCCATGCCGTCGGCCTGGAGCAGGAGGGCGAACTGCTCGCGCACTACGGTGGCATCAGCCGCGAGCTGCGGCTCTTCGGGCGCCCGGCCTGGGGCTGCCAGGTGTGCGATGTGATGGTGGCGCCCAAGGCCAATCGCTCGCTGGCGCGCCGCGGGCCGATGCAGCGCATCGCCGCGACCTTTCTGGAGACGCAGATCGGCTATGGGCTGCCGCACGCAGTGGGCTTTGGCTTTCCGAGCGGACGTCACCATGGGGTCGCGGATCGCCTGGGCCTGTACGCGGCGGTCGACCGCATCGTGCAATTGCAGTGGCCAGCGGCCGTGCCGGCGCCCGCCGCTGCCGGGTCCCGTTGCCGCCTGCAGCCGCTGGCGCTGCAGGGCCAGGGGCTGCCACCGGCGCAGGCCAGGCGCGTGGATGCGCTCTGGCAGGCGATGGCCGCCGATCTGCAGGACGCCGCCGTCGGCGTGCGCGATGCGCGCTGGCTCGCCTGGCGCTACCTGCAGCGCCCGGGCGTCGACTACGAGCTGTGGCTGGTGCGCAGCCGCTGGTGGCGTACGCCGCTGGCGGTGCTGGCCTTGCGCCGTCATGCCGACGCGCTGGAGTTGCTCGACCTGGTGGCGCCGCTGGCGCGGGTTCCGCTGGTCGTGGCGCTGGCGCGTGCCCGCGCCGCCGCGCTCGGGCTGGCGCATCTGCGCTGCTGGATCACCGCCTCGCAGGCCCATCGCTTCGGCGCCGGTGATGCCGATGGGCCGCAGCAGCACGACCCGCAGATCCAGGTGCCGTGCAACGTGCACACCGCGGCGCTGCCGCCGTCGACACTCGAGAATCGCTGGTTCCTCATGGGCGGTGACGCCGACTTCACCTGACCCCACCCGACAAGGCAGAGCGCGCGCATGACCTGGCAGTTCATTTCCGAGTCCGAGCTCGTCCCCTACCGGGCGCTGGCGCCGCTGCCGGTGCAGCGCCTGCTGGTGCTGGCGCCGCACCCGGATGACGAGGTGTTCGGCGTCGGCGGCACGCTGGCGCGCGCGGCCGAGCAGGGCTGCCAGTCGTGCGTCGTCATCGCCACCGATGGCGGTGCGGGGGGCGATGCCGCGGTGCGCGAGCGCGAGAGCCGCGCCGCCGCGGCCGTGCTGGGCTACGGCACGCACGCGCAGGCCCTGCAGTTCTGGCGCCTGCCCGATCGTGGCTTGCACCCGGATGCTGCGCTGGTGCAGCGCGTGCGCACGCTGCTGCAGGCGCTGCAGGCGCAGTGGTTGCTTGCACCGTCGCCCTTCGAGGTGCACCCGGACCATCGCGCGGCCTGCCGCGCGGCGATCGATGCGGTGGTGGGTACCGACTGCGAGCTCGTCTTCTACGAGGTCGGGCAGGCCTTGATGCCCAATGCGCTGGTCGACATCACGCCCGTGCTGGCGCGCAAGCGCGAGGCGATGGCCTGCTTTGCCTCGCAGCTGGGCGTGCAGCGCTACGACGAGCAGGTGCTGGCGCTGAACCGCTATCGCGCCTACACGCTGGGAGCGGCAGTCACGCATGCCGAAGCGCTGTGGCGCGTGGGGCCGCTGCCGCGCGCAGGCGCAGCGGCGCTGCCGGTCTGGGTCCGCCAGCAGTTGGCGCAGCGCCTGGGCGTGGATGGGGTTTGACGTCCCCTTGACGGGGGGCGTCGCTGCGCTCAGGGGCTGCGCCGCGTGCCGTCGCCCAGCGCGGCTGCGGCGGCAGCCAGCAGCAGCAGGGGCAAGGAGAACTTGGCGTCGCGCAGTACGGCGTTGAAGAGCCCCGTGGTGGCAACGGCGGTGCAGACCAGGAGCAGCGGCGTACCCTGCGTGCCGGCGGCCAGGGCAGCACGTAGCAGCGCCAGTCCGGCGGCCAGGGCCAGGGCGAGCGCGGGCAGCCCGCCTTGCTGCGCCAGCAGCAGGTATTCGTCGTGCGGTGTCGTCTGCTCGTGCAGGAGCGTGCCTTCGGCTACGCGCTGCCGCCACAACGGCACCCAGCTGGCCACGCCGTGGCCACGCCACGGCCTCTGGGCAATCATGTCGGCGGTGATTTCCAGCATGCGCACGCGCTGTCCCCAGCTCGTGGCCACGGTGTCGGCCGAGGTGTCGGCCCGCAACTCGCGCAGGCCCTCGTCGAAGCGCTGGCGCACGCCATCGGCCAGCGTCCAGGTGAGAGCGCACGCCAGCGCCAACGCCACCAGCGCTGCGGCGCGCCGCGGCAGCGTAGGCACGCCGTGCAGCAGCCCCACGGCCAGCAGCAGTGGCAGCAGCACCATGCCCGAGCGCCGGTCTTGCAGCGCCAGCCCCGCGGCGGCGAGCAGCGCGACGATGATCCAGGCGCATTGCGAAGAGCGACGTCCTTGCTCCTGGCTGCACTGCCACAGCGCCAGCGTGCTGCCCAGCGCCAGCAGCACGGAGGTGGCGATGCGCTGGTTGCCGCTGGCTGCCACGGTGCTGCTCCAGACGCCGGTCTCCGTGGGCAAGCCGAGGTGGTGCAGCACGAACACGCCGCCGACGGCGGCGGACGCCAGGCAGAACTGACGCAGTGCCGCGTGCGCCCAGGCCGGATGCATGGCGCTGGCCAGCAGCGGCAGCAGCAGCGGCAGGGCGTAGGTCCACAGGTGACTGGCGATGCGCGGGCCCGTCGCGGGGGACCAGGCGGCACTCAGCGTCAGCCAGGCCAGCAGGGCGAGCAGGGCCACGGTGCCGGGGTGGCGCAGCACCTGGGGCAGTTGGCCCCGCCGGTGGAGCTGCTGCACGGCGAGTGCGGCACCGCCCAGCGCCAGGGCGTACTTGGCGCCCAGCGGCAGGTACAGCGCCCAGGCCAGCAGCGGGCTCCAGCGCATGCACGGGGCTGCAGGTGCGCTCGTCATGGTGCCCTGTGCGTGAAGAGCCCGGCCAAGGCGCCGCGCAGCAAGGCGGCCAGTTTGGTCGCTGCCTGCGGCTCGGCAACGAGGATGCCGACGGCCTCGTAGGCCAGGCGGCCCAGGCAGAGCCAGGCAAAACCCGGCTCGCGCCAGCCCCAGCGGCGTGCCAGCAGGAGGGTGTTGCGAGCGATCAGGAGTCGTCGTGCCGGGCCGTGGCCCGTGGCCTGCAGGTCGCGACCGAAGAGCCGGTAGCGGCGCCGCTGCCCGATGGCGTGCGCGAACTCGTGACTGCCGTGAACCCAGATGCCCAGGCCCTGGCGGCGTGCACGCAGGCAGTGCTCGGTGTCGACGTGGTCGATGGCCAGCGTCTCGTCGAATGGCCCCAACTGCTCGAGTGCAGCGCAGCGCCACACCGACATCGAGTTGATGATGAAGGCCACCGGCCGTGCGCCTTCAAACTCGCGCTGCATATGCTGCGCGCGCCAGCGACCGAGCTCGATGTAGCGCGCACGCAGCCCCGTGGCGCGGTCGCGATAGGCGGGTGCCACGGCGGCGACGTCGTTGCGCGCCAGCAGGGCCTGCACCTGGGCATCGGCCAGGAAGCGGGCGAGCACAGCGCTGTCGGAGTCCTGGTCGATGAAGACGACCTCGCGCGGCGGCACCGGGCCCGCGTTCAGGCTCTGCAGCGCGCGGTTGTAGGCGCCGGCCAGGCCACCGACATTGCCACCCTGCAGCAGGGTGAGCGGCAGAGGACTGTGCTGCAGCGGCTGCAGTTCGGTGCATGCGTGCTCATTGTTGTCCACCAGCACGATGCGGCCGACGACCTGGGCCAGCCGTTCGAGTTCGGGGCGCAGGTCACGCACCAGGCCGTGGACGACGAGGACGGCAGCGATGCCGGGGTGCAGGGCAATGGCGGAGGCGGGGGCCGACACGGGCTCGGGTTCGAGCAAGGAGGCTGCCGGGCGCCGGCCGCACGCGGGGCGTGCCCGCGCTACAGCCGGTTGATGAGTGCGGCTGCCGTCAGACCGGCGTTGCCGAGCAGCGTCTGGCGGAAGATGCCGGCCCGGCGCAGGCCCAGCAGCCGCACGGGCAGACTGCGCTGGCGTGCGGCGATGAAGGTCTCGAGCACGCGCTGGTTCTCCG
>JADLIA010000074.1 GCA_020848515.1 Rubrivivax sp.
ACCGGCACCGACACCACCAAGATCAAGACCAGCGCCGTGAAGAAGGACGGGCGCTACGTGGTCAACGGCCAGAAGGTCTGGATCTCGCGCGTGCAGCACAGCGACTGGATGATTCTGCTGGCGCGCACCACGCCGCTGGCCGACGTGCAAAAGAAAAGCGAGGGCATGTCCATCTTCATGGTCGACCTGCACGAGGCGCAGGGATTGCCCCCACGCTCCCCTGCTGCGCAAGGGTCGCTGCCCCCCGAGGGGGCTGCCTTTGGCCTTGGGGCGGCCCAGCGGCCAAAGAAGGGCCTCACCGTGCGCCCCATCCCCAACATGGTCAACCACGAGACCAACGAGCTGTTCTTCGAGGACCTGGAGATCCCCGAGGAGAACCTGATCGGCCAGGAGGGCCAGGGCTTCAAATACATCCTCGACGGCCTGAACGCCGAGCGCACGCTGATAGCCGCCGAATGCATTGGCGACGGCTACTGGTTCCTGGACCGCGTGACCGACTATGTGCGCGACCGCCAGGTGTTCGGCCGCCCGATCGGCCAGAACCAGGGCGTGCAGTTCCCCATCGCCGACGCCTACATCGAGGTCGAGGCCGCCAACCTGATGCGCTGGAAGGCCTGCGAGCTGTTCGACGCGCACCAGCCCATGGGCGCCCAGGCCAACATGGCGAAATACCTGGCGGCCAAGGCGAGCTGGGAGGCGGCCAACGCTTGCCTGCAGTTCCACGGCGGCTTTGGCTTTGCCTGCGAATACGACGTGGAGCGCAAGTTCCGCGAGACGCGGCTGTACCAGGTGGCGCCTATTTCCACCAACCTGATCTATTCCTACGTGGCCGAGCACATCCTCAAGCTGCCGCGCTCGTTTTGATTGACTTGCTCCTTCCCCCTCTGGGGGAAGGCAGGGATGGGGGCCGGCTTGCGTTGGCACAGCGCTTGGTCAAGTGACCCGCCGCCAGCCCCCACCCCCACCCTCCCCCAAAGGGGGAGGGAGTAAGAAAGCCCCACGGACAACGCGCAACGGAGTTTCCATGACCCGCCCCCTCGACGGCATCACCGTCATCTCCCTGGAACACGCGGTCGCCGCGCCCTTTGCCACGCGCCAGCTCGCCGACCTGGGCGCGCGCGTGATCAAGGTCGAGCGCCCCGGCGGCGGCGACTTCGCGCGCGGCTACGACCAGCGCGTGCGCGGCCAGTCGTCGCACTTCACCTGGCTCAACCGCAACAAGCAAAGCCTGGCGCTGGACGTCAAGCACCCCGAGGCCCGCGCCGCGCTCTTGCAGCTCCTGAAAACCGCCGACGTGCTGGTGCAGAACCTTGCGCCCGGCGCGGCCGCGCGCATGGGGCTGTCGTACGAGGCGCTCAAAGGCCACAACCCCAGGCTCATCGTCTGCGACATCAGCGGCTATGGCGCCAACGGGCCGTACCGCGACAAGAAGGCCTATGACCTCTTGATCCAGAGCGAGGCGGGTTTTCTGTCCGTCACCGGCACGCCCGAGACGCCGTCCAAATCCGGCATCTCGGTGGCCGACATCGCCGCCGGCATGTATGCCTACACCAACATCCTGTCGGCCCTGCTGCTGCGCGGCAAGACCGGCGAGGGCAGCCATATCGACGTCTCCATGCTCGAGGCCATGGGCGAGTGGATGGGCTATCCCATGTACTACGCCTTCGATGGCGCCCCACCACCGCCGCGCACCGGCGCATCGCACGCCAGCATCTACCCCTACGGGCCGTTTGCCGCGGGTGATGGCGGCACGGTCATGCTGGGCCTGCAGAACGAGCGCGAATGGCAGGCCTTTTGCGAGCAGGTGCTGCGGCGCCCCGAGGTGGCCGTCGATGCACGCTTTTGCTCCAACGCCGCGCGCAACCAGCACCGCGATGAGCTGCAGGCGCTGATCCTGCAGGAGTTCGCGACGCTCACCGCAGCCCAGGTGGTCGAGCGCCTGGATGCGGCAGGGATTGCCAATGCGCGAGTGAACGACATGGCGGGGCTGTGGGCGCACCCGCAGCTTGCAGCACGCGAGCGCTGGCGCGAGGTGGACACCCCCGCGGGCCGCATCCCGGCCCTGCTGCCGCCGGGCGTCAGCAGCGCGTTCGAATACCGCATGGAACAAGTCCCCGCCGTGGGCCAGCACAACGCCGCCATCCTCGCCGAGCTGGGCTGGACGGCCGAACGGATCGCCGCGCTGGCGGCCGCCCCGGCGGCCCGGGAAACTATCAAAACGATAGCTGTTGGCGCTTGATGCAAGCGCGCCAGAGGCGTTTTTTGCTTATGAATCGGCGCGGCGCCCCGGGGCGCCGTCACGGCGCCGGCGTCTTCGGCTGGAAGTCGCAGCAGTCGGCCACCGCGCATTCCCAGCAGCGTGGCTTGCGCGCCAGGCAGACGTAGCGGCCGTGCAGGATCAGCCAGTGGTGCGCGTGCGGCAGAAAGCGCTCGGGCACGCGGCGCAGCAGCTGCTGCTCCACCGCCAGCGGCGTCTTGCCGGGCGCCAGGCCGGTGCGGTTGCCGACGCGGAAGATGTGCGTGTCCACCGCCATGGTCGGCTCGCCAAAAGCCACGTTCAGCACCACGTTGGCGGTCTTGCGGCCCACGCCGGGCAGGGCTTCCAGCTCGCTGCGCGTGCGTGGCACCTCGCCACCGTGGCGCTCCACCAGGATGGCGCAGGTCTGCATCAGGTGCCGCGCCTTGCTGCGGTACAGGCCGATGGTCTTGATGTGACCCTCCAGCCGCTCCAGCCCCAGCGCCAGGATCTGCTGCGGCGTGTTGGCCACCGGAAACAGGCGCCGCGTGGCCTTGTTCACCCCCACGTCCGTGGCCTGCGCCGACAGCAGCACGGCCGTCAGCAGCTCGAACACGCTGGTGTATTCCAGCTCGCTGGCCGGTTGCGGGTTGGCCGCCTGCAAGGTGGCGAAGAAGCGGTCGATCTGGGCGGGTGTCACGGGGCGGATTATGGCGTCCGGCCGCGGGCAGGCGCTCGCGACAGACCGGCGCGCCACGTCACAATAGGGCACCCGTGTTTCAGGTGCCGCCATGAGCCTTCCCTTCGCCCAACGCCTCGACAACGTCGAAACCTCCGCCATCCGCGAGCTGTTCAAGCTGCTGGGCAAGCCCGGCATCATCAGTTTTGCCGGCGGCTTTCCGGACAGCGCCATGTTCGACGTCGCCGGCATCGGCGAAGCGGTGAACGCGGCGCTGGCCGTCGAACCGGGCGCGGCGCTGCAATACGGCGCCACCGAGGGCTACCAGCCGCTGCGCGAGCAGCTGGCCGGTTTCATGCAGACCAAGGGCGTGACCGGGCTGGCGCCGGAGCAGCTGATCGTCACCACCGGCAGCCAGCAGGCGCTGGACCTGCTGGGCAAGTGCCTGGTCGATCCGGGCAGCAAGGCCATCGTCGAGGGGCCGACCTTCCTGGCCACCATCCAGTGCTTTCGGCTCTACGGGGCCGATCTGATCAGCGCGCCCATCGACGGCGAAGGCGTGCAGGTCGATGAGCTGGAGCGCCTTATCCAGACGCACCGGCCCAGGTTCGTGTACCTGATCCCCACCTTCGGCAACCCCAGCGGCGCCATGCTGAGCCTGCAGCGGCGCCGGCGGGTGCTGGAGCTGGCGGTGCAGTACCAGACCCTGATCATCGAGGACGACCCGTATGGCGACCTGTACTTCGACGCGCCGCCGCCACCCAGCCTGCTGGCGCTGTCGCACGAGGTGCCGGGCAGCCGCGACTGGCTGGTGCACTGCGGCAGCCTGAGCAAGGTGCTGTCGCCCGGCCTGCGCGTGGGCTGGCTGGTGGCGCCGCCGGCGCTGCTGGCCAAGGCCACCATGTGCAAGCAGTTTTCCGACGCCCACACCAGCACCTTCGCCCAGGCCACGGCGGCGCAGTATCTGGCAGCCGGCCGCATGCCGGGCACGCTGGCGCGCGTGCGGCAGGTGTATGGCGCGCGCGCCCGCGCCATGGGCGACGCGCTGCGCCAAGAGCTGGGGGCGGCGATCGACTTCGTGCAGCCGCGGGGCGGCCTGTTCGTGTGGGCGCGGCTGACCGGCGCCGGCGGCGCGCTGCGCGACGGCAACGAGCTGGCGCGGCGCGCCATCGAGCGTGGCGTGGCCTTCGTCCCGGGGGCGCCGTTCTACTGTGCTCACCCGGATGTCAGCACGCTGCGCCTGTCGTTCGCCACCGCCGACGAGGACCGGATCCGCGAAGGCGTGGCGCGCCTGGCGCAGGCGCTGGCCGCTTGAGCCCCATGGCCGACGCCGCGCGAACCGAGGGCCGGCTGGACGCGCTGGAGATCAAGGCGGCGTTTGCCGAGGACCTGCTGGAGCAGCTCAACCTGATGGTGTATCGCCAGCAGCAGCAGATCGAGCGCTTGCAGCGCGAGCTGGCGCAGTTGCGCCAGCAGGTGCCCGAGGGCAGCGGCGCGGCGCCGCGCAGCCTGCGCGACGAGCTGCCGCCGCACTACTGACCGGGCCGCCCGCGCCGACGCAGCGCGGGCATGGACAAAAGACGCTCAGCCTCAGCTGCAGCCGCAGCCCGAGGAGCCGCAACCGCCGGCGGTGGCCGCCTCGAAGGGCGGGAACAGCACGTTGTTTTCCAGGTGGATGTGCTGGATCAGGTCGTCGCGCAGCTGGGCCAGGCCGGCATACAGGGCGCGCCAGGTGTTGCAGGCGCCCATCGGCGGGGTCATGTCGTGCGTCAGGCTGGCCAGGTGCTCCAGCGCCGCGCCGTGGTCGTTGTGCTCGTGGCGCATGACACCGATCGGCTGGCTGACGAAGCTGTTGCCGCCCTGGCGCAGCATGGGGAACAGGATCGCCTCTTCCTTGTGCATGTGCGTCAGCAGCTCCTGCTGCATGGCCTCCAGCGCGTCGCCCAGGCCGGCCGGCACGTCGGGGTTGCCGCGGTGCACGGCTTCCACCCGGTGCGCCATGCGGATCAGCTCGGGCAGCTGCTGGCGGTGCACGTCGTGAAAGCGCGTCAGGATGTGGTCGATCAGCTCGCCCGGCGTACCCGCATCGGGCAGCTGGCTGGGGCGCTGCAGGGTGGACAACTCGTCCATCACCGCCTGCAGATCCAGCCCCTTGTCGGCGCTGGCCTGGCGCAGGCTGAGCTGGCCGCCGCAGCAGAAGTCCAGCTTCAGACGGCGAAACACGGCAGTGGCCCCCGGCAGTTCGACGGCGATCTGGCCGATCGCCTGCTCGGCAGACAGGGCAGGGCGCGCGGCTTCGGTGGTGGCGTTCATGGCAGGGTTCCTCAAAGGTTCATTCGGCCTGGCTATTTTATTGACTAAAATTCATCGCGTGTGAATCTTTTGGTCCGAGGACGACACCATGCGACTGACCCAGTGGACCGACTATGCCCTGCGGGTGCTGATGTACTGCGCGGCCTGCCATGCGCGGGCGCAGCCGGTGACCATCAGCGAGGTGGCCGAAAAGCACGGCATCTCGCGCAGCCACCTGACCAAGATCGTGCAGCAGCTGGCCGCGCTGGGCCTGCTGGACACCACCCGCGGGCGCGGCGGCGGCATGCGGCTGATGCGGCCGGCCGAGCAGATCAACCTGGGCGCGGTGGTGCGCGCCACCGAAGGCGATTTCGAGCTGGTCGAATGTTTCAACGCCGACCTCAACACCTGCCGGCTGAGCAGCCACTGCCATCTCAAGAACGTGCTGGGCCGCGCCATGCAGGGCTATCTGGCGGTGCTCGATGGCGTCACCCTGGCCGATCTGGTGCCGCCGGCCGGCGCGCCGCAGGGCCGCGGCGCGCAGCCGATGCGCTTCGTGCCCGGCCTGCCGGCGCCGGGCTGACGCCGCGGCGGCGCCAGGTCTCGCCCAGACCGGCGCTCAGCGGCCGTAGGTGGCGGTGAACGAGGCCTTGGCCAGCGTGTGGGCGTTGACCATGAAGCCGGTCAGCGCCGCGGGCGCGTCGTCCGGCACGTCGATGCGCTCGACGGACAGCGCGTGCACGGTGAACACGTAGCGGTGCGGCGGGTCTCCCGGCGGCGGGCACACGCCGCCCCAGGCGTAGGCGCCATAGTCGTTGCGGATCTGGCGCGCGCCGGCCGGCAGCAGGGCGCCGCCCAGGGCACCGGCGTTGGCGGGCAGCTCGCTCACGCTGGCCGGCAGATCGATCACGTACCAGTGCCAGAAGCCCGAACCGGTGGGCGCGTCGGGGTCGTAGACATTGACCGCGAAGCTCCGGGTGCCGGCCGGCGCGCCGCTCCAGCGCAGCACCGGCGAGCGGTTGTCGCCGGAGCAGCCGAAGCCGTCGAACTCGAAATGCCGCGGCACGCTGCCGCCGCTGGGAATGTCGGGGCTGGACAGGGTGAAGGTGGCCATGCGTCGTCTCCTTGCAGTGGGGGCACGCCATGCTTATATCAAAACTGGCCTGACAGACACCCATCAAGCGCCAACAGCTACCAATAGCATAGCAATCGGCGCGCCGGACGACGCCTGCGCCGCTCTTGCAATGGCGCGCGACGCCCCCAAGTCCAGGGGCATGAAATCGCTGCTCTCACCCCCACGCACCGCCATCGTGCTGGCGCGGCTGCTGGAGCGGCTGGACGCCAGCCGACAGCCGGTGGACGCGCACCAGTACCAGGGCGTGGCGGCCCGCCTGGCCGCGCTGCTGAGCGACCCCGAGGTCGACTGGCAGCCGCTGCTGGCCGACAGCCCCGCCGCCGCCGCGCTGTATGAAAACCTGCACTACGGCGAAGCCGGCCTGTGCCGCACGCCGCTGGACGCCGCCATGCGCGCCGAGCTGCAGGCCCGCCAGGCCATCGCCGCGGCGCGTGCCGCTGCCGCGCCGGGCACCCCATCGGACGCCGAGGACCGCCCATGACCGACACCCTGCATGTGGTCTGCCCCCACTGCCACACCACCAACCGGGTTCGCGCCGGCCAGCTGGGCAGCGCGCCGACCTGCGGCCAGTGCAAGCAGCCGCTGTTCACCGGCCAGCCGCTGGCGCTGGACGACGCCGCCGCGTTCGACCGGCACCTTGCGCGCAGCCAGATCCCGCTGCTGGTCGACTTCTGGGCCCCCTGGTGCGGCCCCTGCCGCATGATGGCGCCGGCCTACGCCCAGGCCGCGGCGCTGCTGGAGCCGCAGTTTCGCGTCGCCAAGGTCGACACCGAGGCCGCGCCGGCGCTCGGCACGCGCTACAACATCCGCAGCATCCCGACGCTGGCGCTGTTTGTGCACGGGCGCGAAGTGGCGCGCCAGCCGGGCGCCCTGACCAGCCCGGCCCAGATCGCCCAGTGGGCGCGGGCGCAGCTGGCGCGCTGAGCGTGCGCCCGTCGGGGCTCGCCTGTCGTATGGTGGGGACACCATGCGGCCTGCGACGCCAGGCAGTGGTGCATCAGCCAACCCTCCGTTTGAAACATCCAGGTAAACTGTAAAAGTTTCCCAACGAGTTCAATAGGAGGTTCTGATGGTGCAAAGGAACAAAGGTCGCTGGGCGGCCAGGCTGGCACGGCCAGCGCTGGCCGTGGCATTGTTGGCGGGGGCCTCCGCCTGGGGGCAGGTGGTCACCAACCCCGGCTTCGAGACCGGCACCTTGCCCCCATGGAGCGCCACGTATGCGGGCGGTAGCAACGGCTCGGGCGTCGATACCTCGCAAGGGTCGGTCACGCCCCGCACGGGCACCTACTTCGGCTGGGGATATGACAACGACGGAACCGGCAGGTTGTCACAGAACATCAGCACCGTGGCCGGGGCCACCTACAGCCTGTCGGTGTGGGTGGCGCAATCGAATCCCAATGCGGCCAATGCGGCCAGCATTCGCCTGGGCGCAACCAACACGCCGGTATCCTGCACGCTGGGGGCGGCGGGGGTCTGGACGCAGTGCACCGGCAGCTTCACGGTGGCTGGCACATCCGAGCGCCTGGATCTCCAGTTCGCAACGGTCAGTGCGAGCGGCATCATTGCCTTTGACGACGTGACGTTGACGCAGACCGCCGCAGCGGTGCAGCCGGTGCCCACGCTGGGCGAGTGGACGCTGCTGGCCATGGCGGCGGCCGCGGGTGGCCTGGGGATGCGGCGCCTGCGTCGACGCGCCTGAGGGCGGCCGGCACCCTGAAGGGCGTGCGCCGGGTGCACGCCCTTTTTTAGCGCTTGACTTCGTCGACCAGCGCGCGGAACTCGTCGATGTCCTCGAAGCTGCGGTAGACGCTGGCAAAGCGCACGTAGGCCACCTTGTCGAGCTTTTTCAGCTCGCGCATCACCAGCTCGCCGATGCGGCTGGACGAGACTTCGCGCGCGCCGGTGGCCAGCAGTTTTTCCTCGATCCGTTCGATGGCGGCGTCCTGCTGTTCGGTGCTGACCGGGCGCTTGCGCAGCGCCAGTTGCAGCGAGCCCTGCAGCTTGGCGCGCGCATAGGGCACGCGCCGGCCGTCCTTCTTGATGATGCTGGGGTAGCTGACGTCCGGGCGCTCGTAGGTGGTGAAACGCTTGCCGCAATGCGCGCACTGGCGCCGGCGGCGGATGAAGTCACCCTCGTCCGACACGCGGCTGTCCACCACCTGGGTCTCGGTGTGGGCGCAAAAGGGGCAGCGCATCTGCAGGCGTACCGATCAAGAACAAGCGTACGCAGAGAAGCAGAGATTGGGCAGAGGACGCAAGAAATTCATTTGGGTTTCTTCTGCGTCCTCTGCGAATCCTTTGCGTCCTTTGCGTAGGGCGGTTGGTTTTTTAGTTGCCGTACACCGGAAAGCGCTTCGTCAGCTCGGCCACCTTGGCGCGCACGGCGGCGATGTGGGCCTCGTTGCGCGGTTGGTCCAGCACGTCGGCCACCAGGTGCGCGGTGGCGCGCGCTTCGTCTTCCTTGAAGCCGCGCGTGGTCATGGCCGGGGTGCCGATGCGCACGCCGCTGGTGACCATGGGCTTTTCCGGGTCGTTGGGGATGGCGTTCTTGTTGATCGTCATGTGGGCGCTGCCCAGCACCGCCTCGGCTTCCTTGCCGGTGATGCCCTTGGCGCGCAGGTCGACCAGCATGACGTGGCTTTGCGTGCCGCCGCTGACGATGCGCAGGCCGCGCTCGGTCAGCGTCTGGGCCACCACGGCGGCGTTCTTGCGCACCTGGGCCGCGTATTGCTTGAACTCGGGCTGCAGCGCTTCCTTGAAGGCCACCGCCTTGGCGGCGATGATGTGCATCAGCGGGCCGCCCTGCAGGCCGGGGAACACCGCGCTGTTGATGGCCTTTTCGTGTTCGGCCTTCATCAGGATGAAGCCCGAGCGCGGGCCGCGCAGGCTCTTGTGGGTGGTGCTGGTGACCACGTCGGCGTGCGGCACCGGGTTGGGGTAGCAGCCACCGGCGATCAGGCCGGCGTAGTGCGCCATGTCGACCATGAAGATGGCGCCCACGTCCTTGGCCACGCGGGCAAAGCGGGCGAAGTCGATCTCCAGGCTGTAGGCGCTGGCGCCGGCGATGATCAGCCTGGGGCGGGTTTCGTGCGCCTTTTTTTCCATCGCGTCGTAGTCGATGGCTTCCTGCGCGTTCAGGCCGTAGCTGACCACGTTGAACCATTTGCCCGACATGTTCAGCGGCATGCCGTGGGTCAGGTGGCCGCCTTCGGCCAGGCTCATGCCCATGATGGTGTCGCCCGGCTTGAGGAACGCCATGAAGGCGGCAATGTTGGCGCTGGCGCCGCAGTGCGGCTGCACGTTGGCGGCCTCGGCGCCGAACAACTGCTTGACGCGGTCGATGGCCAGCTGCTCGGCCACGTCGACATGCTCGCAGCCACCGTAGTAGCGGCGGCCCGGATAGCCTTCGGCGTACTTGTTGGTCAGCTGCGTGCCGGCGGCGGCCAGCACCGCCGGCGAGGCGTAGTTCTCGCTGGCAATCAGCTCGATGTGGTCTTCCTGGCGCTGGTGCTCGGCGCAGATGGCGGCCCAGAGCTCGGGGTCGGTGTGGGCGATGGTGTGGCTGGAACGGTTGAACATGGCGGTCCTTGGGGTGACGTCGCTCCCGGTGTCGGACCGGGGCGGCCCAGGCGAACGGCGGAACGCGCCTGCCGCGCACGGCGGGCGGTGCGCTTCCCCGTGGTGGCCCACGTCGACGCCGGCCCGTGGGCCGCGCGCCTATCGCCAGTTGCGCACGGGCGTCAGTTTAGCCTAGGGCCGCCACGGCCACGGCTTCAGGACAGGGTGGCGACCTCGACCGGCGCCGTCGGTTCGGGCGGGCTGGCAGGGGCCGGCTTCTGCGCGCGCAGGCCGGGCAGCGCCGCCGGCAGCGGCTTGCCCTTGGCGACCTGGTACAGGCGGGCGTGTTCGGCCAGCACCTTGTCGGCGTAACCGCCGTCGCTGGCCAGGTTGGCCGCCCCCACATACCACTTCAGGCCCATTTCGACCGAGCCGGTGCGGCCGATGTATTCCTGCAGCACCTTCACGCCCACGCGCAGGTTGGTCTTGGGGTCGAAGGCCGCGTACTGACCGCCGAAATGCTCGTACTTGTCAGAGTGGATCTGCGTCATCACCTGCATCAGCCCCTGGGCGCCGACCGAGCTTTGGGCAAAGGGGTTGAAGCTCGATTCGATCGCCATCACGGCCAGGATCAGGGTCGGGTCCAGCTTGGCGGCCTGGCCGGCTTCATAGGCCTCGGCCACCAGCGCCGCCACCGGCTCGGGCGCGACGCGGTATTTCTTGCTGATCCACAGCGCCAGGTTGGCCTGTTCGCGCGGCAGCTCGCGCGGGTTGGCGGCGGTGGCGCGCTCGATGGCGCCCAGTTCGGGCGTGATGCCCAGAGCGGCGACCTTGCGCGCCGTCAGCCACTCGGTCAACTGCTGCTCGCCCTGCTGGCGCAGTTCGGGGTGGGCGCCGAGCAGGGCCACGGCCAGCACCACCACGACGCCCACCAGGGCCAGACCGTTGTGCGTGATTTCGAAAAAGCCTTCCGCCACGTCACCGGCGAAGGTCCTGAGGCCGCTTGAAAGAGCGGCAAGGCGTGTGGACGCTGTCATGGTTCTCCTTGATTCACGACACACGGCACCAGGTCACAGGCCGGCGCGCCACGGGGCGCGCAGGACAAGGGAGCAACGAGGGTGCGCGGTGGTGTCAGTCTCTTGGTCGGGTCCTGAAGCGGCTGACGTGCGCCGGTGACAGCAGGCGCGCGGGACGGGAGGTGTCGTCAGACCGGGACTGCCCGGTCGGGCAGACGTCTCAGGGTTTCCCACAAACTTTGTCGGAAAAGACGATTCTAGGAGTGCTCAAAATACCTGGTCAACCCTGAAATCTGGAGTTTTGATTCTAATTTCGATATAAGAAACGGATGCGCCTGGTGGCTGCTCCGTCCGTGGGAGCAGGCGATGGCGGCATCTGGCGGGCTGCGCGCGCCGATTGGCGCGGGCAATGCGGGTGGGCCGGCGGATTGAATATTTGCGCTTGGTCTGGCGGCGCCGGCTGGGTACAGTGAAGTCGCCCGGGTGACCCGGGCATGGGTTGGCAAGCATCCGTCGGCTGTAGCCGATACAGCGAATGGACCCGCCGTCAGCCGTTGAAAGGAAGCAATCTCTTGCTTCCCGCCGCAGCCGGAAACAGCAAGCTTTCCGATGCGGACCCTGGCAGACCACGACGCTTTTGTCACGCTGCCTGAAAGCCCGGCGGGCCGGCCGCAGGCCGAAACGCCGGGCTTTCTCATGGGCGCGCGCCTGTTGCAGGCGGTTGCCATGTCGCAGGTGGAGGGCGCCAGGTCGAGGGCGACAATCCGTGCCCGATGTCTGGTTCTCTGCTGTCTTCCCCACCCCCCGAGCCCACCCGCGCGGCGGTCGCCGCGTCGCCCGCCCCGCCGGAGCGGGCCTGGTGGCCCCCCCGGCGCTGGCGCCGCCGCCTGACCATCGCCCTGGTCGGCCTGCTGGCGCTGTGGGCGCTGGCCTGGCTGGCGCTGCCGCCGCTGCTCAAGTGGCAGGGCGAGAAGATCGCCAGTGCCGAGCTGGGGCGGCCGGTGCACATCGGCGCGGTGGTGGTGCGGCCCTGGTCGTTGCAGCTGGCGCTCCATGACCTGCGCATCGACGCCGCGCCGGGCGCGCCGCCGCTGCTGAGCGTGGCGCGCCTGTGGGCCGACGCCGAGCTGCAATCGGTGTTTCGCCTGGCGCCCGTCATCGATGCCCTGCGCATCGAGTCGCCCGCGCTGCACCTGACGCACCTGGGCGAGGGGCGCTACGACATCGACGACCTGCTGGCGCGGCTGGCGGCGCGGCCGGCGGCGCCCGAACCCGCGGCGCTGCCGCGCTTTGCGCTCTACAACATCGAGCTGACCGACGGGCGCATCGACTTCGACGACCGCGCGGCCGGCCGGCAGCACCAGGTGCGCCAGTTGCGGCTGGCGCTGCCGTTTCTGAGCAGCCTGCCGGCGGCGCGCCAGATCAAGGTGGAGCCGCAGCTGGCCTTCGTGGTCAATGGCAGCGCCTTCGACTCGCGCGCGCAGGCACTGCCGTTCGATGCCTCGCGCCAGACCGAAGCCAGCCTGCAGCTGAAGTCGTTCGACCTGCAGCCCTACCTGGCCTACCTGCCGGCGGCGCTGCCGCTGCGGCTGCAGGCGGCCACGCTGGACGCCAACCTGCGCGCCGCGTTCGCGCAGGCCGGCGCCCCCACGCTGAGCGTCAGCGGCAACCTGGCGCTGCGCGGGCTGAAGGCGGTCGATGCCCAGGGGGCCGAGCGGCTGGCCTTCGACGCGCTCGAACTCGAACTGGACGAGCTGCGACCGCTGGAGCGCCGGCTGGCCCTGCGCTCGGTCGAGCTGCGCGGGCCGCGGCTGGCGCTGCACCGGCGCGCCAACGGCCAGCTCGACCTGCTTGCCCAGGGCGCCCCGGATGCTACTGATTCAATAGCTGCTGGCGCACATCCGGCGGGCTCTGAAGGCCCATCCGACCCTGCATCTGGGAGCGCCCCGGCTGGCCCCGCAGGGGCGGCCGACGGCTGGCGGCTGGCGATCGGGCGGCTGGCGCTGCAAGGTGGCGCGCTGGACTTCAGCGACGCCTCGACCAGCGCGCACGGCGCGCCGGCCGCGCGCCTGCAGCTGCAACGCCTGGAGCTGGCCGCGCGCGAGCTGGCCTGGCCGCCGGACCAGCCGCTGCACTGGGAGGGCACGGCCCAGCTGACCGGTGCGCCGGACGCCGGCCAGGGCGCGGCGACCCTGGCCTTCGAGGGCCAGGCCACGCGCCGGCAGGCCGAGCTGCAGGCGCGCATCGATGGCCTGCCGCTGGCCCTGGGCGCGCCCTACCTGGCCGGCGTGCTGAAGCCGCGCCTGGACGGCCAGCTGGCGGCCCGGCTGGCGCTGCACTGGGCCGCGCCCGAGCAGGCCGGGGCGCCGGCGCAACTCACACTCAGCGCCGAACAGGTGACGCTGAGCCAGCTGGCCCTGACCGACCCCGACGCCGCGCCGGCACCGGCGCGCGGGCGCCGGCGCAGTGCGCTGCCCGACGACGCTCGCCTGGTGGCGGCCGAGGGGATCGAGCTGCAGCGGTTGCACCTGGACTGGCCGGCGCGCGCCGTGCGCGTGGCGCGGCTCGGTCTGCGCGCGCCGCTGGCGCGGCTGGCGCGCGAGGCCGACGGGCGCTGGATGGTCGAGCGCTGGCTGCGCCAGCCGCTGCCGGCCGACGCGCCCGCGCCCACCGCCGCGGCGCCGGCCTGGAAGCTGACGCTCGATGAGCTGACGCTGGCCGACGGCATGCTCGGCTGGCACGACGCCGCGGTGGCGGACGGCCCGGTGCAGGCCGAGCTGACGCAGCTGACGCTGGGCCTGCGCCAGTTCGAGCTGGACGGCCGGCGGCCGATGCCGCTGCAGCTGGCGGCGCGGCTGCGCGCCGGTCGCAGCGAGCCGGGGCGGCTGAGCTGGCGCGGTCAGCTGACGCTGTCGCCGCTGGCGCTGCAGGGCACGGCCGACGTGCAGCGCCTGCCCCTGCATGCCCTGCAGCCGTACTTCGGCGAGTGGCTCAACGTCGATCTGCTGCGTGCCGACGCCAGTTTCAAGGGCCAGCTCGAGCTGGCGCAGACCGAGCAGGGGGCGCGCGTGCGCGTGACCGGCGAGGCCAGCCTGGAAGAGCTGCGTGCCCACAGCCGGCCGGGCAGCGTGGTGGCGTCGGCATCGGCGTCAACCCCGGCGGCCGGCGACACCACCCCACCGGCCACACCGGCCACGCCCGTCACATCGGCCGCCTCGGTCACGCCCGCCGCCGCCGCCCAGGCGCCGCGCGCCGCGCTGGCGCCGGTGGCCGCCGACCGCGCCGGCGCTCGCTCGGGCGGCCTGGGCGAGGAGCTGCTGAGCTGGAAGCTGCTGCGCCTGGGCAGCGTCGACCTGCGGCTGGATCCCGGCCAGCCGGCGCAGCTCGGGATCGGCGAGACCCTGCTGTCGGACTTCTTCGCCCGCGTCGTGATCCTGCCCGACGGCCGCCTGAACCTGCAGGACGTGCTCAAGTCCGAGCACGCCGCGGGCGGCTCGCCCGGCGCCGCCCCAGCCACCCCGCCGGGCGCCATGCCGGCCGCCGGGGAATTCAGCGGCACCACCCATTCGATCGCTGCCGGCGCACCCACCGCGGGCGCCAGCGCCCCATTGGCCGCCGCACCGGCGGCGCTGGCGCCGGTCGTGCGGGTGGGGCCGGTGCGGCTCGAAGGTGGTCGGGTGGATTTTGCCGACCGCTTCATCCGCCCCAACTACTCGGCCGACCTGAGCGAGCTGGCCGGCACCCTGGGCGCCTTCAGCTCGGTGGCGCCGGACGGCCAGGTGCAGATGGCCGAGCTGAACCTGAGCGGCCGTGCCGAAGGCTCGGCCCAGCTGCGGGTGAGCGGCCGGCTCAACCCGCTGGCGACGCCGCTGGCGCTGGACATCCGCGGCCAGGTGAGCGAGCTGGAGCTGCCGCCGCTGTCGCCCTACGCGGTGCGCTACGCCGGCCACGGCATCGAGCGCGGCAAGCTGAGCATGGACGTGAACTACCGCATCCAGCCCGACGGTCAGCTCACGGCCAGCAACCAGCTGGTGCTCAAGCAGCTGCAGTTCAGCGAGCCGGTGGCCGGCGCGCCGGCCAGCCTGCCGGTGCGCCTGGCCACCGCCCTGCTGTCCGACAGCCAGGGCGTGATCGACCTCGACCTGCCGATCAGCGGCTCGCTCAACGACCCGCAGTTTTCGCTCGGGCCGGTGATCGTCAAGGCCATCCTCAACCTGATCGGCAAGGCCATCACCGCGCCCTTCACCCTGCTGGCACGCGCGCTGGGCGGCGCGGGTGGCGAGGATCTGTCGCAGGTCGCCTTCGCGCCCGGCAGCGCCCGGCTCGATGCCAGGGCGCGCCAGCAGCTCGACCGCGTGGCCAAGGCGCTGGCCGAGCGCCCGCAGCTGACGCTGACCGTGGTCGGCCATGCCCGTCTGGCGCCCGAGCGCGAGGGCTGGCGGCGCCAGCGCCTGCAGGCCCTGCTGGCGGCCGAGCGGCGCGCCGAAGCCGCCGCCGCGCCCGCCGCCAGCGCCGCCGCCAACCCGGCCGAGGACCGCAGCCCGGCCCCGGATGCTATGCCATCAGGAGCTGCCGGCGCTGATCCGGCGGGCGCTGGGGCCGCGTCGGATGCAACAGATGCGATGGACGCCGAGCAGCGCCTGCGCCTGCTGCGGCGCCTGTACCGCCGCGCCGACGTGCCGGGCCGGCCGCGCAACGCCATCGGCCTGCTGCGCGACGTGCCGCAAGCCGAGATGGAGGCGCTGCTGCTGGCGCACATCGAAGTCGGCCAGGACGCCATGCGCCAGCTGGCGGTGCAGCGCGCGGTGGCGGTGAAGGACTACCTGGCGGCGCACGGGGCGCCGGCCGATCGGCTGTTTCTGGGCGCCGCGCAGGCGGCGGCGGACGCGGCCGCGGCGGCGCCGGCCAGCGCCGCGTCGGCCGCCACTTCGGGGTCCGCGCCGGCCGCCGCGCCGGCCTGGACGCCGCACGCCGAACTCAAGCTGGCCACGCGCTGAGGCCGGTGGCGGCGCGGCCGCCCGGCCGGCTGCGACCGCCTTCCCGGTGGCCGGATCGGTGGGGCGATCGGCGAGCGGCCAATTCCCGGCGAAAATACGCCCATCGGGCGCGCCAGGTCGGCGCGCTCGGCCTTTTGTCGAAGAGCACCTGTCAGCATGTTCCCCTTCTCACGCGAATCGAACGACCCGCAACCCGCGCCGGACAGCCCCGCCCGGCCGGCCGCCGAGGCCCACCCGCTGGACGCGCTGACCGGCGGCGTGTTTTCCGCCGCCACCTCGGGCGAGCGCGCCCAGCGCGTGCGCGACTGGCTGGCCAGCGGGCCGACGCCCGAGCAGATGCAGGAGGTGTTCAAGGAGTTGTCGGCCAAGGACAAGGGCGCCGCCCGCGCGCTGCGCGAACGGCTCGACGAGCTGCGCCGCGCCAAGGGCCAGGAAGCGGTGGCCGCCGAATGGGCGGCCAAGGCCCAGGCGCTGCTGCAGGCGGCGCGCCTGAACATCGCCGACGCCCTGGCCTGGCAGCGCGACGCCGCCAAGGCCGGCGCGCCGCTGTCGCGCGAGCCGCTGGCCGGCCTGCGCACCCAGCTGGCGCAGCGCGTCAAGGTGGTGGAAGACCTGCAGCAGCGCGTCATGGTGCAGCGCGAGGCCGCCATCTTGCTGGCCCAGCGCATCGAGCTGCTGTCCACCAAGCCGTGGCAGGACGCGCAGGCGCAGCAGGTCGGGCTGGCGGCCGACGTCGCGCAGTGGCGCCAGCAGGCCGCCGCCCTGCTGGCCGACGCGCAGTGGCCCAGCGTCGATCTGCGCTTTCCGCCGCAGATGGAGGCCGCACAGACCCAGCTGAGCGCCGTGTGGGACGCCTTCGGCGCCGCGCTGGCACAGGCCCAGGCGGCGGCCGCCGACGCTGCGGCGCCGCTGCCTTCGGTGCCGGTGTGGGCCGACGAACTGCGCGCCGCCCGCGGCGAGGCGCCGGCCGCCGCCGCCGAAGCCGACAAACCGGCGCGGCCGCGCATCGACCCCGAGCAGCGCGCCGCCGCCCACAAGGCGGTCGAAGCCGGCGTCATGCTGCTGGAGCAGGCGGTGACCGCCGGCCACACCAAGAACATGCACAGCGCCACCCAGGCGCTGCGCCAGTCGCTCAAGACGCACGGCCGCCTGATCGACGACGCGCTGGAAGCGCGCGTGCACGCCGTGCTGGTGTCGGCCGGCGAGCTGGAAGGCTGGCAGCGCTGGAGCGCCGACAAGCTGCGCGAGCAGCTGGTGGCGCGCGCCGAGGCCCTGCTGGTCAAGCGCCGCAAGAAGGCGCCGGCCCAGGGCGCGCCCGACGCCGCGCCGGCGCCGTCGCAGGCCGAGTCTGGCCAGGCCAGCGCCACCGAACCCACCGCCGTCCCCGCCGCCCCCGAAGCCTCCGCCAGCCCGGCGGCGCCCGAGCAGACGGCGCCGGAGGGTCAACCGGATACTATCGAAAGCGCAGCTGCCGGCGCAGACCCTGCAAGCGCCGGGGCAGAAAACGATGCCGAACTCACCGCCCGTCCGTTGCCCGCCACCACGCTGGCCGCCGACGAGCAGTGGGTGCCCGCCATGGGCGGTCGCAAGCTGCAGGAGGCGATCCGCAAGCTGCGCGACGAATGGAAAGCCGCCGACCAGGGCGGGCCGCCCAACCACGCCCTGTGGAAGCGCTTCGACCGCGCCGTCAGCACCGCCCATGCGTTCGTCGACGAGTGGATCGCCGGCGTGCGCGCCCAGGCGGCCGAGCACAAGGCGCAGCGCGAGGCACTGATCGACGAAGTGCGCGCCTGGGCCGCCAGCCACGCCGACGCCGGCGAGGGCGGCGACTGGAAGGCCGTCAACCGTCAGATCCACCAGTTCGCCGAGCGCTGGCGCAACGCCGGCCACCTGTCGGAAAAGCAGTTCGCCGAACTGCAGCCGCGCTGGAAGGAAGCCATCCACGCCGCCGCGCTGCCGCTCGAAAACATGCAGAAGCACAGCACCGCGCGCCGCCAGGCGCTGATCCAGGAGGCCGAAGCGCTGGGCGCCGCGCCGCAGCTGCGCATCGACGCCGTGCGCGCGCTGCAGCAGCGCTGGCAGGCCGAGGCCCAGGCCGTGCCGCTGGATCGCAAGCACGAGCAGAAGCTGTGGGACGCCTTCCGCAAGCCGATCGACGAGGCCTTCAACCGCAAGAGCGCCGAGCGCGAAAAGGCGCAGGCGGCGATGAGCGCGCACGACCGCGCCGTGCTCGAAGCCGCCAAGGCGCTGGAGGCGGCCAACGCCAGCGGCGACGCGCAGCGCATCCGCGCCGCCATGGCCCAGCTGGAAGCCGCCACGCGTGCCCAGCCTGCCCCGGGATCTGAAGAAAAACCGGCCGCAGCGCCCGCCGATGGCGCGCCAGAAGCTATCGAAATAGAAGCAACCGAGGTGCCCACCGACGCCCCGGACGCCCCCGCCGAGGGCGCCGCGCCGGCCCCCGCGCCCAAGCCCGCCAAGCCCCTGGTGGCGATGCGCGGCGACGACCGCCCCGGTGCCCGCAAGGCCGAGCCGGCGCCGGCCGGCCGCCCGGGCGAGCGCCGCCCCGCTGGTCGCGACGGGCGCGCGGGTGACCGGCGCGAAGGTGCGGCCGGCCGTGCGGGCGAGCGCGGTGCGCGCCGCTTCGACGACGCTCGCGGCCCGCGCCGCTCGGACGAGGCGCGTGGCCCGCGTCTGGGCGACGCCGCCTTCCGCGCCCAGCGCGACGCCGTCGAGCAGGCCCAGGCGCAGCTGCGCAAGCTGGCCGCGCAGGCCCATGGCGAGGCGCTGACCCAGCTGCTGGGCGCCTGGCAGGCGCGCCAGCCCGACCAGGTGCCCGGCGTGCAGGAGCTGGGCCGCGGCGTCACGCCGGCGCTGCGCAACGCCTGGACGCAGGCCATCGGCGGCGGCGCCGGCGCGCCGGCGGCCGAAGCCCTGCTGCGGCTGGAAATGGCGGCCGAGGTGCCCACCCCGGCCGAACATCTGCAGGCGCGGCGCGCGCTGCAACTGCAGTTGCTGACGCGGCGCAACGACCCGTCGCCGGCCCAGACCTGGGGTCAGGACACCGCCGCCGTGCTGGCCGGCCCGCACGACGACGCCACGGCACGCCGCCTGCAGACTGCCCTGAAAGGGCTGTTGCGCAAGTAGGACGTGCGCCGGGTGCTCTGTTTTCAATAGTTTGGAAGGGCCGCGATGAGGCGCTGGTACGAACACCGGATCCCGCCGCCGGTGATCGACCTGGCCTGCGCGGCCGTGATGGCCTGGCTGGCCGGCGCCGTGCCAGCCGCGCGGCTGTGGCCGGCCGGTGGCGCCTGGTGGGTGTGGGCGCTGGCACTCGGGCTGGCGCTGATCGGCGCGCTGGTGGCGCTGGCCGGGCTGCTCGAATTTCGCCGCGCGCGCACCACCTTCAACCCGCTGGCGCCGCAGCGCGCGCGCACCGTGGTGACCCGCGGGGTGTACCGCTGGACGCGCAACCCCATGTACCTGGGCATGCTGGTGGTGCTGGCCGGCTGGGCCGTGTGGCTGGGCAGCGCGGCGGCGCTGCTGGGGCTGCCGCTGTCGGTGCTGCTGCTCAACCGGCTGCAGATCGGCCCCGAGGAGCGCATCCTGCGCGAGCGCTTCGGGCAGGACTACATCGACTACCAGGCGCGCGTGCGGCGCTGGCTGTGAGCCGGCGGCGCGGCGGGCGTCACGGCGTCAGCGCGCGGCGCAGCTCGGTGGCGCACAGGGCGACGGCGCTGTTGGCTTCGTCGAGCACCCGGCCCATGGTGATGAAGCCGTGGATCTGGCGGCCGAAGCACACGTAGCTGGCGCGGCTGCCACCGGCGGTCAGGGCGCGCGCGTAGTCCAGCCCTTCATCCACCAGCGGGTCGAAGCCGGCCGTCAGCACCAGCGCCGGCGGCAGGCCGACGTGGCTGGCCGCCAGCAGCGGCGAGCCGCGCCAGTCGGTGGGCGAGGTGCCGGGCGGCAGGTAGTGGCCGATGAAGTAGTCCATGGTCTCGCGCGTGAGGATGTAGCCCTGGCCGTTGCGCTGGTGCGAGCCATGGCCACGGCGCATGTCGGTGGCCGGGTAGATCAGCAGCTGAAAGGCGATCGGCAGCGGGCCGCCGGCGTCGCTGTCGTCGCGCGCGGCCAGCGCCACGGCGGCCGCCAGGTTGCCGCCGGCACTGTCGCCGCCCACCGCCAGGCGGGTCGGGTCGGCGCCCAGCTCGCCGGCGTGGCGCGCCACCCAGCGCGTGGCCGCCAGCGCGTCGTCGAAGGCGGCGGGAAACGGGTGCTCCGGTGCCAGCCGGTAGTCCACCGACACCACGGCGCAGCCGCTGGCGTTGGCCAGCTCGCGACACAGCGTGTCGTGCGTGTCCAGATCGCCGATCACCCAGCCGCCGCCGTGAAAGTACACCAGCACCGGCAGCACGGCCTCGGGCCTGGCGCCCAGCGGCCGGTAGGCGCGCGCCGCCAGCTCGCCCGCCGGGCCCGGCAGGCGCAGCTCGCGCAGCTCGGCCACGTCGGGCGGGGCGGGCTGCGTCAGCGCGCGGCGCTCGCGGTAGAAGGCGCGCGCTTCGGCCGGCGTCAGCGTGTGGGTGGGTGGCAGGCCATGGGCCACCAGCAGATCGATCAGGGCCTGGGCTTGGGGGTGCAGCATGGGCGCCTCGGGTTCAGGGGGTGGGAAAGGTGCCGGGCCGCAGAATGCGCCGATCCACGCTTTCGATGCGCGTGTGACCGCAGAAGGCCATGGTCAGGTCCAGCTCCTTGTGGATGATCTGCAGCGCCTTGGCGACGCCCGCCTCGCCGGCCGCACCCAGGCCCCACAGGAAGGCGCGGCCGATGTAGGTGCCGCGCGCGCCCAGCGCCCAGGCCTTGAGCACGTCCTGGCCGCTGCGGATGCCGCTGTCCATGTGCACCTCGATCTGCGTGCCCACGGCGTCCACGATGGCGGGCAGGGCGGCGATGGCCGAGGGCGCGCCGTCGAGCTGGCGGCCGCCATGGTTGCTGACGATCAGCGCGTCGGCGCCCGAGTCGACCGCCAGGCGCGCATCTTCCGGCTCCATGATGCCCTTTATGATGATCTTGCCGCCCCAGCGCTTCTTGATCCATTCGACGTCGCCCCAGTTCAGGCGCGGGTCGAACTGGTCGGCCGTCCAGGCGCCCAGGTTGCTCATGTCCGACACGCCTTTCACATGGCCGTGGATGTTGCCGAACTTGCGCCGCGGCGTGCCCAGCATGCCCATGATCCAGCGCGGCTTGGTGGCCAGGTTGATCAGGTTGGCCAGGGTCGGCTTGGGCGGGGTGGACAGGCCGTTCTTGATGTCCTTGTGGCGCTGGCCCAGGATCTGCAGGTCCATGGTGACGACCAGCGCGCCACAGCCGGCCGCCTTGGCGCGGTCGATCAGGCGCTCGATGAAGCCACGGTCGCGCATCACGTAGAGCTGGAACCAGAAACCCGGCCCCGCATGCTCGGCCACGTCCTCGATCGAGCAGATGCTCATGGTCGAGAGCACGAAGGGAACGCCGAAGGCGCGCGCCGCGCGCGCCGCCAGGATTTCGCCGTCGGCGTGCTGCATGCCGGCCAGGCCGGTGGGCGCCAGCGCCACCGGCATGCTGACGGCCTGGCCGATCATGGTGGTGGCGGTGCTGCGCCCCTCCATGTTGATGGCCACGCGCTGGCGCAGCTGGATGGGCGCGAAATCGGCCTGGTTGGCACGGTAGGTGCCCTCGGTCCACGAGCCCGAATCGGCGTAGTCGTAGAACATGCGCGGCACGCGGCGCTGCGCCAGCACGCGCAGGTCTTCGATGCAGGTGATCTTGCTCAGGTCGGTCATGGGTCGAGTCTCCGGGCTTTTGTGTGTTGGTGTTGGTCAGTCGGCATTTTGCGACGTTTCACAAGGGCACAATGCACGCCGTGATGAACGATGTCCCATTGGCGCGCGGCCTGCGCGGCGAGCTGAAGACCATGGCCCGCGACGCCGGTGCGGTGTTTGCCGGCCAGATCGCCATCATGGGCTTTGGCGTCACCGACACCATCGTGGCGGGGCGCCACTCCGACCTGTCGTTGGCGGCGCTGGCCATCGGTTCGGCGGTGTTCATCACCGTCTTCATATCGCTCACTGGCCTGGTGACTGCGCTGCTGCCGGTCTGGGCCGAGATGAACGGCGCGCGCGAGCCCTGGCGCGTCGGGCCTTCGGTGCGGCAGGCGCTGTATGTGTGCGCCGCCGCCAGCCTTGCCGGCATGGCCGTGTTGCTGCATCCCGAGCCGATCCTGCACGCCACCCAGGTGCCGCAGGACATGCGCCCGGTGGCGGCGCAATACCTGGCGGTGATCGGCTGGAGCCTGCCCGCCGCCTTGCTGTTTCGCGTCTTCAGCACGCTCAGTCAGGCCCTGGGCCGGCCGCAGCTGGTGAGCTGGCTGCAGGTGATTGCCCTGGCCGCCAAGGTGCCGCTGTCGGTGTGGCTGGCCTTCGGCGGCGCCGGCGTGCCCGAAATGGGCGTGGTGGGCTGCGCCTGGGCGAGCTTCATCGTGCAATGGCTGCTGCTGGCGCTGGCGCTGTGGCTGCTGCGCACCCAGTCGATCTATGTGCCGCTGGCGCTATGGCGGCGCGTCGAGCCGCCGCACGGGCCGACGCTGGCTGCCTTTGCGCGTCTGGGGGTGCCGGCGGCGCTCACCATCCTGGTGGAGATCACCTCGTTCACCATGATGGCGCTGTTCATCGCGCGGCTGGGCACCAGTGCGGCGGCGGCGCACCAGGTTGCCGCCAACGTCACGGCGCTCCTGTACATGGTGCCCTTGTCGCTGGCCATTGCCGCCAGCGCGCGGGTCGGTTACTGGCGCGGTGCGGGTAACGAGACGATGGCGCGCGCCGTGGCGCTGCGCTCGGTCTGGGTCAGCCTCGGGCTTGCACTGGTGTTGGCTGCGGGGCTTCTGGCCACGCGGTCATGGGTGGTCGAGGTCTACACCACGCACGCCGACGTCGCGCTGCTGGCCGTCCAGTTGCTGGTCTGGGTCGCGTTGCTGCACGTGGCCGACGGCGCGCAGACGGTGGCGATCTTCCTGTTGCGCTGCTGGCGCGTGACGGTGGCGCCCTTCGTCATCTATGGTGTGGTGCTGTGGGGTGTTGGCCTGCTGGGTGGCTACCTGCTGGCCTACCGCGGCATCGGCCCCGTCGAGCCCCTGCGATCACCCGTGGCGTTCTGGATGGCGTCCGCCTGCGCGCTGCTGCTCGTGGCGGGGCTGGTGCAGTGGCTCCTGCGCAGGACGTGTCGAAGGGCGGTGGCGGGATCGGCGTGAGCCAGTCGCCGACGGCGGCTACTCGTAGTGCGTCCACATGCGCATTGCAAGACGGACTGCGTGGTGCGATCGCGGTCGAGACCTTTTTTCACGCATCCGGCAAATCGGCCCACAATCCGGTTCGACCGGATTGCAGCGCCTTGCCGAGAAAGCGCAGGCGCTCAGGTCCGGCTGACTTCGCGCAGCGTGACGAACTCCTCGGCGCTGGTGGGGTGGATGCCGATGGTGGCGTCGAACTGGGCCTTGGTGGCGCCTGCCTTGATGGCGACGGCGAAGCCCTGGATGATTTCGCCGGCGTCGGCGCCGACCATGTGGGCGCCGACGACGCGGTCGGAGGCGTCGTCGACAACCAGCTTGACCATGCTGCGCTCGGGGCGCCCGGACAGGCTGTGCTGCAACGGCCGAAAGTCGCTGCGATAGACGCGGATGGCGCCGCATTGCTCGCGCGCCTGCTGCTCGGTCAGGCCCACGGTGCCGATGGGTGGATGGGTGAAGACGGCAGTCGGGATGTTGCCGTAGTCCATTTGTCGCTTGGCCTTGCCGGGCGCGGGGCCGAACAGGTGATCGACGAGGGCCATGGCCTCGGCCAGGGCGACGGGGGTGAGTTCGGGGCCGTCGATCACGTCGCCCAGGGCGTAGATGCCGGGCACGGTGGTGGCGAAGTGCTCGCCGACGGCGATGCTGCCCTTGTCGGTGCACTGGACGCCCGCGCGCTCCAGGCCCAGGCCCCGGGTGTTGGCATGGCGCCCGGTGGCGTAGAGCACGACATCGGC
>JADLIA010000075.1 GCA_020848515.1 Rubrivivax sp.
CAGCCACACCAGACCGTTGAACAGATCGTGGGCGTTGTCGCGCGTGGGCACCTGGCGCCGGGCGCGGATGAAGGCTTCATACGCCTGGCCCTCCGGCAGCGCCTGCTGGCCCACAAAGCGCACCGGCACGTCGCCCTGCGCCGCCGCCAGCGCGTTCAGGCCGTCGGCCACCGGGGCGCCCGGCGCCAGCCCCGGCGGCGGCCAGGCCGCCAGCAGCGCCCGGTACGGCTGCCACCACGGCGCCTCCAGGGCCGCGGCGGACGGCCAGCGAAGCGACAGGTCAGCGGGGATGCCCATGGCCCGATTGTCCGCCCCTGCGGCGCCGGCGGGCCGGCGGCCGTGGGCTGCTTCTTGAGTCAGGTCAATTCAACAGACCGGGCGACCTACAATGGCCGTCGCGCCCCACGCCCGGCTTCCATCGGCCCGTTCGACCCCGCGTGCAGGGGCGCCCGTCGACGCCCGGCCCGCGCCGACGGATCCCACAGATCGGGCCATGCCCACCCCTGGAGCCGCACCATGCCCACCGATCCGCGCAAACGCGCCTTCCTCCGAATCGCCGCCGCCTCCGCCCTGGGCGCCACCGCACTGGCCGGCTGCGGCCGCAAGGACGAGGCCGGCGCGCCGGCCGCGGCCCCGGTCGCCGCACCACCGGCCGCCGCCGGGCCGCTGAAGGCCGCCTGGATCTACGTCGGCCCGGTCGGCAATGCCGGCTGGAGCTTTGCCCACGACCAGGGTCGCCTGGCGGTGCAGGCCGCGTTCGGTGACCGGGTCGCCACCAGCTTCGTCGAGAGCGTGCCCGAGGGCGCCGACACCGAGCGCGTGCTGCGCGACCTGATCGGCCAGGGCCACACCCTGATCTTCGGCACCAGCTTCGGCTTCATGGAGGCCATGGTCAAGCTGGCGCAGGAGCATCCGCAAGTCCGGTTCGAGCACGCCACCGGCTACAAGACGGCACCGAACCTGAACGTGTACGACTCGCGCTTCTATCAGGACACCTACCTGGCCGGCATCATCGCCGGCCACATGACGCAAAGCGGCACGCTGGGCTACGTCGGCTCGGTGCCGATCCCCGAGGTGCTGCGCAACATCAACGCCTTCACCCTGGGCGCGCAAAGCGTCAAGCCCCAGATCAGAACGCGCGTGGTGTGGATCAACAGCTGGTACGACCCGCCCAAGGAAACCGAGGCGGCGCAGTCGCTGATCAACGCCGGCGCCGACGTGCTGCTGCAGAACACCGATTCGCCGGCCGTGATCCAGGCCGCCGACAAGGCCGGCAAGCTGGCTTTCGGCTGGGATTCGGACATGAGCGCGCATGGCGGCGCGGCGCACCTGGCCTCGTGCATCGCCGACTGGAGCCACTACTACAAAAAGGCGGTGCAGGCGGCGCTGGACGGCAGCTGGAAGGGCGGGCAGGTCACGCGCTGGGGCGTGCCCGAAGGCCAGAACGACCTGATCAAGCTGTCGGAAAAAATCCCGGCCGAGGTGCGCGCCCAGGTCGAGGCCATCAAGGCCAAAATGAAGGACGGCAGCTTCGATGTCTTCACCGGCCCGGTGGTCGACGTGGCGGGCAAGGAACGCCTGGCCGCCGGCCAGCGCGCCGACGACGCCTGGATGGGCGCCATCGACTTCTTTGTCAAGGGGGTCGAAGGCCAGATCCCTGCTTCAAAATAAATAGCTGCTGGCGCAAGCTGGATCTGCGCCAGACCCCTGTCGGATCTGGAGGCGAAGATGAACCTGGAACGCAGCCTGTGGCACCCCGTGGCGCTCGGCCACGTGGTCGGCAGCCAGCCGCGCGCCGTCACCCTGCTGGGCGAGGACCTGGTGCTGTGGCGCGACGGCAATGGCCACGCCCACGCCTGGATGGACCAGTGCCCACACCGCGGCGCGCGCCTGTCGCTCGGCCGCGTGCATGGCGGCCAGCTGGAATGCCCCTACCACGGCTGGCGTTTCGACGGCGGCGGCCGGTGCACCCATGTGCCGTCCGTGCCCGACTTCCAGCCCGGCCCGCGCCACGGCGCGCGCACCTTCGACACCCGCGAGGCCTACGGCATGCTGTGGGTGCGTCTGGCTGCGCCCGAGGGCGAGCCGCAGCCGATCCATCAGCTGCCCGTGTTCGCCGCCGAAGCCGAGCCGCGCCTGCGCAAGACCACCAGCGGCCCCTACCTGGTGGCCGCCAGCGCGCCGCGCATCATCGAGAACTTCCTCGACATGGCGCACTTCGGCTACGTGCACGAAGGCTGGCTGGGCAGCCGCGAGCGGCCCGAAATCCCACCCTACGAGGTGCAGGCCACGCCGCACGGCGTGCGCGCCACCGGCTGCCTGGCCTGGCAGCCGCGCTCGTCGATCCACGCCGCAAGCGGCGCCCAGGTCGAATACACCTATGAAGTCACCGCGCCCTACATGGCGGTGCTGACCAAGGTGCCCGAAGCCGGCAGCACCGCCATCGAAGGCATGAACGAGTCGATCGCCATGTTCGTCTGCCCCGTGACCGAGGAAAGCAGCGTGGCCTGGACGCGCATGGCGATGAACGACTTCGACTCGCCCGACGCGCGGCTGATCGACTTCCAGAACACCATCTTCGGCCAGGACCAGCCGGTGCTCGAATCGCAGCGCCCCAAGCGCCTGCCGCTGGCGCCCGCCGCCGAAGCGCATTGCGCCGCCGACCGCATGTCGGCGGCCTACCGCCGCTACCTGCGCGAAAGCGGCATCACCTTCGGCGTCATCCCATGAGCGCGCCGGGCCGCCCCAAGCGCGAATCCCGCAGCGCGTCAGCGCGGAGGGATACCGAATGAGCGCGCCGGGCCGCCCCAAGCGCGAATCCCGCAGCGCGTCAGCGCGGAGGGCGCACCTGTGAGCTGGGCGCCGCCACCCATCGCCGCAGCGCGCCTGCCGGCGCTGCTGGCGGCAGCCCCCAAGGCCGAGCTGCACATCCACATCGAAGGCTCGCTGGAGCCGGAAATGATCTTCGCGCTGGCGGCGCGCCACGGCATCGCCCTGCCCTACGCCGACGTCCAAGCGCTGCGCCGCGCCTACGCCTTCGGCAACCTGCAGCAGTTTCTGGACCTGTACTACCAGGGTGCCGACGTGCTGCGCGATGAGGAGGATTTTTATCAGTTGGGGCGCGCCTACCTTGCACGAGCAGCTACAGAAAACATAGTACACGCCGAAATCTTCTTCGACCCGCAGACGCACACCGCCCGCGGCGTGCCGATGGGCGCCGTGATGCGCGGCCTGCGCCGCGCCAGCGACGATGGCCGGCGCGAGCTGGGCATCGGCAGCGCGCTGATCCTGTGCTTTCTGCGCCACCTGTCCGAGCGCGAGGCCTTCGAGACGCTCGAAGCCGCCCTGCCCTGGCGCGACGACTTCATCGGCGTCGGGCTCGATTCCAGCGAGCTGGGCCACCCGCCCGAAAAATTCGCCCGCGTGTTTGCGCGCTGCCGCGAGCTGGGCCTGCACGTGGTCGCCCACGCCGGCGAAGAAGGCCCGCCCGAATACATCTGGCAGGCGCTGGACATCCTGAAGGCCGAGCGCATCGACCACGGCGTGCAGGCGGTGCACGACGCGGCGCTGATGCGACGGCTGGCCCAGCGGCGCATCCCGCTCACCGTCTGCCCGCTGTCCAACCAGAAGCTGCAGGTGTTTCCCGACCTGGCGCACCACAGCCTGCCGCAGCTGCTGGCCGCTGGCCTGTGCGCCACCGTCAACAGCGACGACCCGGCCTACTTCGGCGGTTACGTCAACGCCAACTTCCAGGCGGTGTTTGCCGCCACCGGGCTGGACAGCGCCGCCGCCTACCAGCTGGCGGCCAACAGCTTCGAAGCCAGCTTTGCCGACGCGGCGCTCAAGCGACGGTGGATGGACCGGCTGCAAGCCGCCTTCGAGCGCGCGCACGACGCGGGATCGTAGAATCGCACCCCGCAGCGCTGCCGCCCCGACGGCGCCGCGTCTTCATCCATCGGGGCCATGTAGAGGAACACCATGTACAAAAACCTCGTGGCCGCGCTCGCGGCCGCTTGCTGCTTCTTCCCCCTGCAACCCGCACAAGCCCAGCCGCCCACGCGCGCCGCCTGGGTCTACGTCACCCCCGTGCTCGACACCGGCTGGACGCGCCAGCACGAGCTGGGGCGGCTGGCGGTGCAGCAGGCGCTGGGCGATCAGGTCAAGACCAGCTATGTCGAGAACGTGGCCGAGGGCGCCGACGCCGAGCGCGTGATGCGCGATCTGGCACGCCAGGGCAACGACATCATCTTCACCACCAGCTTCGGCTACATGGAGCCGGCGCTGAAGCTGGCGCAGGAGTTCCCCAGGGTGAAGTTCGAGGTCATCACCGGCGTCAGGCGCGCGCCCAACGTGGCCACCGCCAACGCGCGCTACTACGAAGGGCGCTACCTGTCGGGCGTGGCCGCGGGGCGCATGACGAAGTCGAACGTGGTGGGCTACGTGGCGGGCTTTCCGATCCCGGAGATCCTGTCCAGCATCAACGCCTTCACGCTCGGTCTGCGCAGCGTCAACCCCCAGGCCACGGTCAAGCTGGTTTGGCTGAACGAGTGGTTCAACCCGCCGCGCGAGCGCGAGGCCGCGATGACGCTGATCGACCAGGGCGCCGACGTGCTGGCCTTCAACAGCGCCTCCACCGCCGTTATGGCCGCCGCCGAGGAGCGCGGCCAGCTGGCCATCGCCTACCACTCCGACATGCGCGCCGTGGCGCCGACGGCGCAGCTGGCCGCCGTGACCCACCACTGGGAGGCCTACGACCTGGCCCGCGTGCGCGCGCTGCGCGCCGGCCAGTGGCAGAGCGGCGACAGCTGGGGCGGCGTGGCCGCCGGCATGGTGCGCATCGGCGCCTTCGGCCCCAAGGTGCCCGCCGCCGTGCGCCAGGAAGTGCTGGCGCGGCAGAAGGACATCGCCGCCGGACGGCTGCAGCCGTTTGCCGGCCCGGTGGTCGACAACACCGGCAGGCCGCGGGTGCCCAAGGGGCGCAGCGCCAGCGACGCCGAAATCCTGCAGATGGACTACCTGGTCGAAGGTGTGCAGGGCAGCTTGCCGAAGTAGACATCCGACCAGCGAACGCAGAGGTTGCGGAGGTTTCGCAAAGCGCACGAACAGAAGAGCAACTTCATGGACTTGTTCTGCGCATGGCGCGCGATCCCGGTGTTCGGCAGACCGCGGATTCAGCCGCCGACAAATCAGGCAAAATACGGCCCCAGCGCTTGTCCATTGTGCGCAAGCAGCTATCGATTTAAGAGTGACGCAGCATGAGCATCAAGAGCGACAGGTGGATCCGCCGCATGGCCGAGCAGCACGGCATGATCGAGCCCTACGAGCCCGGCCAGGTGCGCGAGGTGGACGGCCGCAGAATCGTCAGCTACGGCACCAGCAGTTACGGTTACGACATCCGCTGCGCACCCGAGTTCAAGATCTTCACCAACATCCACAGCACCGTGGTCGACCCGAAGAACTTCGACGAAAAGAGCTTCGTCGATTTTCATGGCGACTGCTGCATCATCCCGCCCAACAGCTTCGCCCTGGCGCGCACGGTGGAGTACTTCCGCATCCCGCGCAACGTGCTGACCATCTGCCTGGGCAAGAGCACCTACGCGCGCTGCGGCATCATCGTCAACGTCACGCCCTTCGAGCCCGAATGGGAGGGCTATGTGACGCTGGAATTCAGCAACACCACGCCGCTGCCGGCCAAGATCTACGCCGGCGAGGGCTGCGCCCAGGTGCTGTTCTTCGAAAGCGACGAGGTGTGTGAAGTCAGCTACAAGGACCGCGGCGGCAAGTACCAGGGCCAGGTCGGCGTGACGCTGCCCAAGACCTGAGGCTCAAGCCTCAGAGCGCAGCGCCAGCCGCGCCGCCGCCAGGTCCCAGCCGGCCCAGCCGCAGTTCTTGAACAGCACCGGCCCGCGCGCCGGTGTTTCGTCTGCGGCCACCATCTGCGCCAGCGTGGGCAGACCCTGCACCGGCACGCCGGCCTGAATCAGGTCGCCGGCCTCGTGCGCGGCGTCGGGCGTGTCGATGACGATGCGGCCCTGCGCGGCGATGGCGCGGCACAGGGCGGCGTCCAGCTCCACCATCTGCGGCGTGAAGGCGCCGACGGCGGCGATGAAGGCGTCGGCGCGCGGCACGGCGCGCAGCACCACCTCGCGCGCCGGCGTGCAGGTGGCCACCAGCGGGCAGTCGGCCAGCGCGGCGTCGGCGTCTTCCACCACCTCGGCGCGCAGGCCCAGCGCACGCGCGTGGACGGCCAGGGCCTCGGCGCTGGTGCGGCGGCGCGAGGCCAGTCGGAACTCGCGCACGCCCAGCGCGGCGGCAAAGGCCTCGACATGCGCCTGCCCCTGCACGCCGGCACCGACCACCAGCATCGGCCCGGCCCGGTTGGGTGCCAGGCGGCGGGCCGCCAGCGCCGACACGGCGGCGGTGCGCCGGCCGGTCACCGTCGGTCCGTCCAGGATCAGCCGACGCGCGCCGGTGGCGATGTCGAACACCGTCACGTCGCCCTGGATGGTGGGGCGCGCCGTGCCCACGTTGGCGGGCGTGAAGCTGATCAGCTTGGTCATGGCGATGCCGGCGTCGCAGGCCGGCATGACGAACAGCACGGCGCCCTGGGCGGTCGGCAGGATGATGCGCTCGGGCACCCGCACCGCCGGATCGCCCAGCAGCGCCTCGATCTCATCGACCAGCGCCGCCCAGGGCAGGCGCGCCGCGCTGTCGAGCGGGTTCAGCAGCATCGGGGTCAGTCCGTGGCGCCGGCACCCTGACGGATGTCGCCGGTGGTGCCCAGCGCCGCCCGGATGCCGGTGCGCAGCCCCTCCACCATCTGCTCCAGCGGCAGGCCCTGGGGGCCATGTTCTGCCAGCGGTGGCACATGAATGAAGCCGCCGCGCGTGCGCTGCAGGCCGCGCCGCGTCGCCAGGTGGTGCATCAGGCCATAGAACACATGGTTGCAGACGAAGGTGCCCGCCGTCTGCGACACCTCGGCCGGCACGCCGGCGGCCAGCATGGCCCGGCGCATGGCCTTGATCGGCAAGGTGCTGAAATAGGCCGCCGGCGCGCCCGCCACCACCGGCTCGTCCACCGGCTGCGCGCCGGCGTTGTCAGGAATGCGCGCATCCTGCACGTTGATGGCCACGCGCTCGATCGACAGCGCCGCGCGGCTGGCCGCCAGCCCCAGGCAGACCACCAGCGCCGGGCGCCACTGGGCCAGCAGCGCGTACAGGCGCGGCAGCGAGTCGGCAAAGCGCGTCGGCAACTGCGCCGCCTGCACCACATGGCCCGAGACGCGGCGCCGGTGCAGGCGCTCGGCCAGCAGCCAACTGGGGTTGAGTGCGTCCCCGCCAAACGGATCGAAGCCGGTGACGAGCACCACCGGGCGGTCCGCCGAGGCCGTCGTGAGCCGGGATGTCGAAGCTGGCGCTACCATGGCGGCAATTTAGCGCAACTCGCGCCATGGGGAGCAGCACATGAGATGGGAAGGTGAGCGTCAGTCCGATAACGTGGAAGATCGTCGCAGCGGTGGCGGCGGAGGTGGCTTCGGCATCGGCGGCCGCGGCATCGGCATCGGCACCATCGCCATTGCGCTGCTGGCCTGGGGTGTGTTCGGCATCAACCCGCTGACGACGATCGGCGTGCTGTCCGGCGGCGGTGGTGCGCCGACGCAGGTGCAACAGGGGCCGGCCAAGGCGCCGCCGGCCGACGACCGCAATGCCGCCTTCGTGTCCACCGTGCTGGCCTCGACCGAGGATGTGTGGGGCCAGATCTTTCAGCAGGGCGGCGCGCGCTATCAGCAGCCGCGCCTGGTGCTGTTTCGCGGCGCCACGCCCACGGCCTGTGGCACCGGCCAGTCGGCCATGGGGCCGTTCTACTGCCCGGGCGACCAGAAGGTGTATCTGGACATGAACTTCTTCGACACCATGACGCGCCAGCTCGGCGCGCCGGGCGAGTTTGCGCGCGCCTACGTGGTGGCGCACGAGGTCGGCCACCATGTGCAGAACCTGTTGGGCGTGACCGGCAAGGTCGATTCGATGCGCGGTCGCATCAGCGAACGACAGCAGAACCAGCTGTCGGTGCGGCTGGAGCTGCAGGCCGACTGCTACGCCGGCATCTGGGCCAACCGCTCGCAGCAGGCCAAGCAGTGGCTGGACGCGGACGACATCGAATCGGCCGTCAACGCCGCCCAGCAGATCGGCGACGACACGCTGCAAAAGCGCGGCCAGGGCTACGCCGTGCCCGACAGCTTCACGCACGGCTCCAGCGCCCAGCGCGTGCGCTGGTTCATGCAGGGCTACAAGATCGGCAGCGTGCAGGCCTGCGACACCTTCAACGCGCAAGGGCTCTGAGCGCAGGGGCGTCCGCTCAAACAGGCAGGCGACGGCAGAAGAGCTGAAGGATTTCGCAGAAAGCGCGCAAGAAAAGGGAGGATTCCACTTCTGCGTCTTCTGCGCGACCATTGCGCCCTCTGCATTCGGCGCTCGGTCTTCTCGCTTCACCCCCGCGGCCAAGCTTTGGTACCCCCCACAAGCCACCGTTGCACGCGCGCCACGCACCGGTGCGACAATACGGGGTTCGCATGAGCACCCTCTATTCAGATCTCGCGCTGGCCGATCCCCTCAAGCGCGCCGTGGCCGACATGGGCTACGAGACCATGACCCCCATCCAGGCCCAGGCCATCCCCGTGGTGCTGGCGGGCCAGGACGTGATGGGCGCGGCGCAGACCGGCACCGGCAAGACGGCGGCGTTTTCGCTGCCGCTGCTGCAGCGCCTGATGAAGCACGAGACCGCCTCGGTCTCGCCGGCGCGCCACCCGGTGCGCGCGCTGGTGCTGCTGCCCACGCGCGAACTGGCGGTGCAGGTGGCCGACCAGGTCAAGCAGTACGCCAAATACACCCAGCTGCGCAGCGCCTGCGTGTTTGGCGGCATGGACATGAAGCCGCAGATCGCCGAACTGCGCCAGGGCGTGGAGGTGCTGGTGGCCACGCCGGGGCGCCTGCTGGATCACATCGAGGCCAAGACCGCCGTGCTGAACCAGGTCGAGTACGTGGTGCTGGACGAGGCCGATCGCATGCTGGACATCGGTTTTCTGCCCGACCTGCAGCGCATCCTGAGCCACCTGCCCAAGAACCGCACCACCCTGCTGTTTTCCGCCACCTTCTCGCCCGAGATCAAGCGCCTGGCCGAAAGCTACCTGAGCAACCCGGTGCTGATCGAGGTGGCGCGCCCCAACGCCACCGCGTCCACGGTGGAGCAGCATTTCTACCTGCTGCATGAAGACGACAAGCGCCGCGCCATCCGCCAGGTGCTCAAGGACAAGGACCTGCGCCAGGCCTTCGTGTTCTGCAACAGCAAGCTGGGCACGGCGCGGCTGGCGCGCGCGCTGGAGCGCGACGGCCTGAAAACCACCGCCCTGCACGGCGACAAGAGCCAGGACGAACGCCTCAAATCGCTCGAAGCCTTCAAGCAGGGCGAGGTCGATCTGCTGGTGGCCACCGACGTGGCCGCGCGCGGGCTGGACATCAAGGATGTGCCGGCGGTCTTCAACTACGACGTGCCCTTCAACCCCGAGGACTACGTGCACCGCATCGGCCGCACCGGCCGCGCCGGCGCCACGGGCGTGGCGGTGACCCTGGTCACCAGGCACGACCAGCGCCTGATGGGCGAGCTGGAAAAGCTGCTGGGCCGCAAGATCGAGGTCGAGCCGATCGAGTTCGAGGAAGAGCGCGCCCGCGGCCGCCACAACGACGGCCGCCGCCGCTGGCAGGCCGACGAGACCGGCGACGCGCGCGACCAGGCCCGGCGCGAGCGCCGGCCGGCCGAGCGTCGCCCGGCCCCCGTCAGCGCCCCGGCCGACCCGTTCTTCGACCGCCCCTACGAAGCCCCGAGCGAGCCGCCCGAGCAGCCGCCGGCCTGGGAGCAGAAGGCGCGCCCCAGCCGCCCCGGCCTGTCGGCCAACATCAAGCCCAAGCGCAAGCTGGCGGCGCTGTTCAAGGCGCCGGAGCCGACCCACTGAGCCGCTTTGTAGCCAAATAGGCCTCTGGCGCGCACCCAGCAAGCGCCAACAGCTATCCATTTAATAGCAATTCAGCGCCACAAATGGGTCAGGGCGTGGATCGCCAGCCCCACCAGACCGCCCACCAGGGTGCCGTTGATGCGGATGAACTGCAGGTCGCGCCCGATGTGGCGTTCCAGCTCGGCGGTCATCTCGCCCGCGTCCCAGGCCCGCACGCGGGCGGCGATGTAGCGGCGGATGTCCTCGCGGTAGCGCTCGATCAGGCGTGGCGCCTGCGCCTGCAGCTCCTCGTTGATCCAGGCCCGCACGGCGGCGTCGCCCGCCAGGCGCTCGCCCAGCGTGCGCGCAGCCTGGGCGATGTGGTGACGGATGGCTGAATCTTCCTGCCCCATGTCGGCCTGCAGCCAGGCCAGCAGCTCGCTCCACAAGCGGTTGACGTAGGCGCCCAGGGCCGGGTGGTCGAGCAGGTCGCGCTTGAGCTGCTCGCCACGCGCCTGCAGCACCGGGTCGTCCTGCAGCCGCGACACGCAGCTGTCCACCATGTCGTCAAAGCGCTGGCGCAACTGGTGCGCCGGGTCGTCGGCCATGTCGATGATGGTGCGCGCCACCACCACCACCACCTTGCGCGTGGCCAGGCGCGCGGCCACCTGATCCAGCCCGACGTACTTGAGCGCCCGGATCTCGCGTGCGATGGTTTCGGTGATCGCGTCCTGCACCCGATCCTGCCCCAGCAGCCGCGCCAGCTGCGCCAGCACGCCGTCGAGCAGTTCCTGGTGGCGGCGCTGGTGGGTCAGGGCCTGCAGCAACTGCCCGGACAGGCGCGTCAGCTCGATCTGCTGCAGGCCGCGCCGCGCCAGGTCGGCCACGAAACCGCGCACACGCGGATCGTCCAGCGCGCCCACGGCCCAGCCGCCGATGGCGCTCAACCGCCGTGCCACGCGCTCGGCATGGTCGGGCTGGGCCAGCCAGTCGGCCAGCCGGCCGGCGGCGTCGAACTCGCGCAGCTTGTCCAGCACCTGCGGCGTGGCCAGAAAATGCGTGGCAATGAAGCTGGCCAGGTTCTCGCCGATGCGGTCCTTGCCGGCCGCAATGATGGCGGTGTGCGGGATCGGCAGGCCAAGCGGGTGGCGAAACAGCGCCACCACGGCAAACCAGTCGGC
>JADLIA010000076.1 GCA_020848515.1 Rubrivivax sp.
ACCTGACCGGGCAGGCCTGGCTGCAAGGCGTGCCGTTTCATGTGGACGCGCGCGCCATCGTGCCGCGCAGCCTGATCGCCGAACTGATCGCCGACGGCGGCATCGACCCCTGGCTGTCCGAACGCACCACCCGGGTGCTCGACCTGTGCACCGGCAACGGCAGCCTGGCCGTGCTGGCGGCGCTGGCCTGGCCCGGCGTGCAGGTTGCCGCCGCCGACCTGAGCGCCGACGCGCTGGCGGTGGCGCGCATCAACGTCGAGCGCCACGGCCTGCAAGCGCGCATCACCCTGATCGAAAGCGACGGCCTGGCCGCCTGCCCCGGCCCGTACGAGTTGATCCTGTGCAACCCGCCCTACGTCAACGCCGCCAGCATGGCCGCGCTCCCGCCCGAATACCGCGCCGAGCCCGCGCTGGCGCTGGCCGGCGGCGCCGACGGCATGGACTTCGTGCGCGCCCTGCTGCGCGACGCCCCCGCACGCATGGCCGAAGGCGCCGTGCTGGTGCTGGAGATCGGCCACGAGCGCGCCCACTTCGACGCCGCCTTCCCGCGCCTGAACCCGGTCTGGCTGGACACCAGCGCCGGCGGCGATCAGGTGCTGCTGCTGACCCGCGAGGACTTGCTGCGGCGCTGACGCCGCGCGTGTTGCTTGGTGGTTGCCCAGCTCCAGAACCTCTACGCGCAGGCGCGCGCCTTTCTCATTCGGGAAATGGCCGTGCCAAATGCCGAATCGATCTTGCTCGGCTATCTGGACCGTCCCGATCGCGGCCCCGGACCCCGCACGCTTCGTGACGTCTACCGGGGCCTGCTCGACTCGGCGCAGAACGCCAACATGAAACGCGGCGTCGTCAGCGGCTCCATCGACGGCATCGACGCGCTGGGCGCCGTGCTGTTTGCGTTCGACCCGCACAAGACGCGCTCGGTCTATGGACTGGACGACGTGGCGCTGCTGGACGCGATCGAGCGAACGCTGAAGCCGCGCAGCCGCAACGGCATTCGGCGCACCGCGCGCAGCATCTGGCCCCACTTCTGTCGAGCCGCCCTTTCTGGCGCCGCATTTCTGTCGCAGTTCGAGTCGGTGGACGACTTCTTGTCCTGGGCGCGTCACTTCTACGGCGACCCGCGCTCGGCCGCTGCCCTGCCGCTGTTGCTGTCCGAGGAAATCCACGGTTTTGGCTACCCGCTGGCCTGCGACTTCCTGAAGGAGCTGGGGTTCATGAACTACGGCAAGCCGGATGTCCATCTCATCGACATCCTGACCGGCGTCGGCGTGTGTCCGCAGCGCGCCAGCGCCTACCAGGTTCAGAAAACCATCGTCGAGATCGCCAAAGCCAACCAGGTCACGCCCTACCACGTGGACAAGCTGTTCTGGCTGATCGGCAGCGGGCGCTTCGACCGGCACCCCGAACTGGGTACCCTCGGCAGCATAGGCCGCAAGAAACGCAAGTTCATCGAAGCGTTTGGCCACATCGTTACCTCATGATCCAACTGAACCACGTCACCCTGCGCCGCGGCGCCAAAGTGCTGCTCGACGGCGCCAGCGTCACCATCCACCCGGGCGAGAAGGTCGGTCTGGTGGGTCGCAACGGCGCCGGCAAATCGACCTTGTTCGCGCTGCTCAACGGCACGCTGCACGAGGACGGCGGCGACTTCTCGATGCCCGCCGGCTGGCGCCTGGGACAGGTCGCGCAGCACATGCCCGAGACCGCCGAGGCCGCCACCGATTTCGTGCTGACGGGCGACGAGCGCTTGTCCCACCTGCGCGAGCAGCTATCGAAAGCAGAGCATGCGCACGACGGCATGGCCATCGCCCAGGCCCACAGCGACCTGCACGACGCCGGCGCCCACGACGCCCGCGCGCGCGCCGAGGCGCTGATCCTGGGGCTGGGCTTTCAGGTGGCGCAGCTCGACCAGGCGGTGGACAGCTTCTCGGGTGGCTGGCGCATGCGCCTGCAGCTGGCACGCGCGCTGATGGCGCCCAGCGACCTGCTGCTGCTGGACGAACCCACCAACCACCTGGATCTGGACGCCCTGGTCTGGCTGGAAGGCTGGCTGGCGCGCTACCCCGGCACGCTGATCGTGATCAGCCACGACCGCGACTTTCTGGACGCGGTCACGCGCGTCACGCTGCACATCGAAGGCGGGCGGCTGGCGCGCTACGGCGGCAACTACAGCGCCTTCGAGGACTTGCGCGCCCAGCAGCTCAGCCTGCAGCAGGCGGCCTACGCCAAGCAGCAGGACAAGATCGCCCACCTGCAGAAGTTCATCGACCGCTTCAAGGCCAAGGCCACCAAGGCCAAGCAGGCGCAAAGCCGCGTGAAGGCGCTGGAGCGCATGGAACGCATCGCCCCGGTGCTGGCCGAGGCCGAGTTCCAGTTCGAGTTCAAGGCCCCGCTCAGCCTGCCCAACCCCATGCTGGCGATCCGCGACGCGGCTTTCGGCTACCGTGCCGACGCTATCAAAAAAGAAGCTGCTGGCGCAGACCCGGCAAGCACAAGCGGCGCTTCCGGCACTGAAGGTGCGGCACCCCCGGCCTACGCCACCAGCGCCACCGTGCTGGCCGAACAGGCCGCGCGCGGCGAGCTGCCGCCCGGCCTGCGGCCCGGCGACCGCGTGATCCTGCGCGGCGTCAGCCGCACCGTGCTGGCCGGCCAGCGCATCGGCATCCTGGGTGCCAACGGGCAAGGCAAATCCACCCTGGTCAAGACCATCGCGCGCGAGCTGGCGCCGCTGGCCGGCAGCGTGACCGAGGGCAAGGGCCTGGCCATCGGCTACTTCGCCCAGCAGGAGCTCGACGTGCTGCACACCGACAGCACGCCGCTGGAGCACATGGTGCGGCTGGCGCGCCAGAGCGGGCGCGAAGCCAGCGAAGAGGCGCGCGAGCAGCAACTGCGCAACTACCTGGGCAGCTTCAGCTTTCCGGGCGAGATGGTCAGCCAGCCCGTGGGCCAGTTCAGCGGCGGCGAAAAAGCCCGCCTGGTGCTGGCCATGATCGTCTGGCAGCGCCCCAACCTGCTGCTGCTGGACGAGCCCACCAACCACCTGGACCTGGCCACGCGCGAGGCGCTGGCGGTGGCGCTCAACGAATTCGAAGGCACGCTGATGCTGGTCAGCCACGACCGCGCCCTGCTGCGCAGCGTGTGCGACGAGTTCTGGCTGGTGGCGCGCGGCAGCGTGCAGCCGTTCGACGGCGACCTGGAAGACTACCAGCGCCACCTGCTGGATGAAGCGCGCCGGTTGCGCGAGCAGGTCGCCGCGCGCGCTCCTGAAACCATAGCTGACGGCGCAAGCCAGGAAAGCGCCAGGGCCCCAAAACCTGCTGAACCGCCACTCAATCCGGCCGAGCAGCGGCGCGCCCAGGCGCAGCGGCGCCAGCAGCTGGCGGAGCAGACCCGGCCGCTGCGGCGCGCACTGGCGCAGGCCGAGCAGCGCATGGAACAGCTCGGCGCCGAGCGCAGCGCGCTCGAGCAACGCCTGTCCAGCCCCCTGCCCGCCGGCGACATCGCCGACGCCGGCCGGCGACTGAAGGCGCTGGCCGAGGAGCTGCAGACGCAGGAAGACGAGTGGCTGCGCCTGTCGGGTGAGATCGAAGCCATCGAGCAAGGCGCCGCCGCAACCTGATGGGCTTGGCGTTCAAAAACCGCGACGCATGACCCCTTGGTCCTCGCGGCGCAGCGAGGTCATCCGTCATCCGTCATCCGTCATTGGTCGTTGGTCGTTGGTCGTTGGTCGTTGGTCATGCGAGTTGGCATGAACCGTCACGCCACCGACGGCGCGCCGTGGCGGCCGCCGCGCGCCCCGCGCGCCCGTGTGGACGACCGATGGGTGCGGTACAGTGCAGGCCGTCCAGCGTTCATCCACCAGGGAAGGCATCCAACATGAGCATCATCGTCACCCTCGTCGTCGGCTTCATCGTCGGCCTGATCGCGCGCGCCATCATGCCGGGCAACCAGAGCATGGGCCTGATCATGACCACCATCCTGGGCATCGTCGGCTCGCTGGTGGCCGGCTACGGCGGCGCCGCCCTGGGCCTGTACGCAGCCGGCACGCCGGCTGGCTGGATCGCCTCGGTGGTCGGCGCCATCATCGTGCTGTGGATCTACGGCATGGTGAGCAAGAAGGGCTGAGCGTCGCCTCTGCCCGCCACCGGCAACCCACGCCGGCGGCGCGTCGGGCTCACTTGCCCTGACCTTCGAACCAGCGGCCCACCAAGGCGCGCTCGTCCTCGGTCATCTGGGTCGAATTGGCCAGCGGCATCAGCTTGCTGGCCACCACCTGCTGGTAGATCAGCTGGGCGTTGGCGCTGACCAGCGCCTCGCTGTCCACGCGCAGGTTCTTCTGCTGCACGGCCTCGCCGTGGCAGACGTAGCAGCGCTGCGCCAGGATCGGCTGGATCTGCGCGTAGCTCACCTTGGCCGGCAGGGCCGCCGCGGGCACCGCCGGGGCCGGCTTGAGCCAGGCGATCAGCGCCAGCAGCAGCACCACGCCGGCGGCCGCATAGGGCCAGGGGTTGCCCACGCGGCCCAGCTTGTAGCCGTGGCGCTGCACGAAGAACAGGCGAATCAGCGCGCCGGCCAGCATCAGCACCAGCAGAATCGCCCAGCGCTGCGGGTGGCTGTAGATGAAGCTGTAGTGGTTGCTGAGCATGGCCACCAGCACCGGCAGCGTGAAGTAGGTGTTGTGCACGCTGCGCTGCTTGCCGCGCTTGCCGTAGATGGCGTAGTCGGCCGGGTTGTAGGGCTGGCCGCTGGTCATGGCCGCCACCACCTTGCGCTGGCCGGGGATGATCCAGAAGAACACGTTGGCGCTCATGGCGGTGGCCAGCGACGCGCCCACCATCAGAAACGCCGCACGGCCGGAAAACAGCTGGAACGCAATCCACGACGAGCACACCACCACCGCCAGCACCAGCGCGCCGACGATGCGGTCGCCGTTCGCACGCTGACCGAAGATGCGGCAGATGGCGTCGTAGATGAACCAGAACGCCGCCAGGAACACCAGCGCGCCAATGCCGGCGGCCAGCGGCGACCAGTCGAACACCTGTTTGTCGACCAGGAAGATGCCGGCGTTCCACAGGTAGAGCACCACGAACAGCGCAAAGCCGGACATCCAGGTCCAGTAGCTTTCCCAATAGAACCAGTGCAGGTGGCTGTCGATGCCGCCCTTGGGCGCCACCATGTACTTCTGCGCGTGATAAAAGCCCCCGCCGTGCACCGACCAGATGGCGCCGTCGACACCCTTGGCCTTCAGGTCGTCGGCGGTGGGCGCCAGCAGGCTGCTGTCGAGAAACACGAAATAGAAGGACGAGCCGATCCAGGCGATGGCGGTGATGACGTGCAGCCAGCGCAGCAGCAGGTTGGCCCAGTCGAGAAGATATGCTTCCATGCGTGAGTGTCCCTTCATCGGGCTTGCCACCGCGGGCGCTGCAAGCCGCTTTCAGGAGATCGCGCTATCGGGGGGCGTCACGCACTGCCTCATGGACGACTCTCGGGCACCGCTGCGATCTCGGTCGGATTGTATACAATTGGGTATGCAACTCGGGGGGCTTGACGCCCAGGTTTTCCCTTGTGCCGAGCTTGCCACGTTGGGCTGCGAATCGGCGACAATATAGGGTTTTCGTCCACACACCACTTCACAAGGATCACACCATGGGCAACAAGATCGTCACCGAGGCCATGCGCAAGGCCACCCCGCCGCTGCCCGGCGCCCCCCGCGTCAAGCAGGCCGATGGCCAGCGCCGCAGCCTGGAGCGCGGCGTGCACACGCGCAGCAAGAAGAATCCGGGCAAGCGCCCGCATCAGGGCTGAGCGACCAGCGGCCTTCGCCCGCCCTCAGCCATGGCGCCCAGCAGGCGCCATTTTTTGGCTTCAACCTGGCGCCAGCCCCAGCGCCAGCAGTTGCGCCACCACCGCCAGCGCCACCACCGCCGGCTGCTTGCCCCGGATCTCCGGCAGACCGATCGGGCAGTTCACGCGCGCCAGTTCGGCCTGGCTGAAGCCGCGTTCGGCCAGGCGATGGCCAAAGCGGGCCCATTTGGTGCGGCTGCCGATCAGGCCGATGTGGCTCAGGTCACCCCGCTCGCGCTGGCGCGCCAGACAGGCGGCGATGACCTCCAGGTCCTCGGCATGGCTGAAGCTCATCACCAGCACCGCGCTGCCCGCCGGCAGCTCGGCCACCGCCGCCTGAACCGGGTCGGAATGCTCGGCCTGCACATTCAGCGGCAGCACGGCCGGAAACACCTCGTCGCGGCTGTCCACCCAGCGCACGGCAAACGGCAGCTCCTCCAGCAGGCGCACGATGGCGCGCCCCACATGGCCGCCGCCGAACAGCGCCAGCGGTCGGGTGGCGGGCATCAGCCGGGTGCGCAGGGCCTCGATGTGCGCCGCCTCGATGCGCTCCTGGCGCAGCCACACCACGCCGCCACAGCATTGGCCCAGGCTGGGGCCGAGCGCGCAGCGCCGCTCCTCGGGCTCGAACGGGCCGGCGGCCAGCGCCGCCCGGGCGCGCTCGATGGCCTCCAGCTCCAGGTGCCCGCCGCCGATGGTGCCCAGCACCACGCCATCGCCGAACACGGCCAGCCAGGCGCCGAGCTCGCGCGGCACCGAGCCGGCGCTGCGCACCACCGTCACCAACGCCGCGGGGGCCTGTGGCAGGCGCGCCAGCAGCTCGGCCAGCTCGCGCATCATGGTGTGCCGCGCCCATGGGGGGCCACGGCCCGGCCGGCCGCCCGGTCATGCCGGCCACCCGGGGCCTGAGCGGGCGCGCTCACGAGCCGCGGTAGGTCGAATAGCTCCAGGGGCTGCACAGCAGTGGCACGTGGTAGTGCTGATCGACCTGGGCGATGCCGAAGTCCAGGTGCACCTGGTCCAGAAACGGCGGCTGCGGCAGCGCCACGCCACGCGCGCGAAAGTAGCCGGCAACGTCGAAGCTCAGACGATAGGTGCCGACCTTCATGCTGGCGTTGTCGAACAGCGGGCCGTCCGGGTTGCGGCCGTCGGCGTTGAGCGTGAAGCGCCGAAGCAGCGTCGCCACTTCGCCGTGCGTTTCATACAGCGCCACCGCCATGCCGGCCGCGGGCGTGCCGTGCATGGTGTCGAGAACATGCGTGCTGAGTCCCATATCAACCACTCCTTGAATGCATTGTGCACAGGGTTGTATACAATTTTTGGAATTATGCCTATCATGGCGGGCCATGGAAACCCTGTCCAGCACCGATGCGATCGTTCAGGCGCTGACCCACGCCATCGTCGATCACCGACTGCAACCCGGCAGCAAGCTGGGTGAGCAGGCGCTGGCGGACCATTTTGGCGTCTCGCGCACGCTGGTGCGGCAGGCCCTGTTCCAGCTGTCCCAGAAGCGCCTGGTGACGCTGGCGCCGGCGCGCGGCGCTTTCGTCGCCAGCCCGTCGGCCGACGAGGCGCGGCAGGTGTTCGCGGTGCGCCGCATGCTGGAGCTGGAGCTCACGCGCGCCTTCGTGCGCCAGGCCAGCCCGGCCGACATCGACGCCCTGCGCGCGCACGTGGCGGCCGAGCAGGCGGCGGTGGCCGGTGGCGACGTGGCCGGCCGCACCGAGTTGCTGGGCGACTTCCACGTGCGCATGGCCGAACTGCTGGGCAACGCCGTGCTGGCCGAGGTGCTGCGCGACCTGCTGGCGCGCTGCGCCATCGCCATCCTGATGTACCAGAGCAGCCACGCCGCGCACGATTCGGCCGCCGAGCACGCGGCGCTGGTGGACTGTTTTGCCCAGGGCAACGTGACGCAGGCGGTGAAACTGATGCGCGCCCACCTGGACCATGTGGAAGCCGGCCTCCAGCTCGACCAGCCGGTCCCCACACACGACATCAAAACAGCTTTGATGACCACCAGTCAAGCGCCAGCAGCTATTGTTTGAATAGCATGACACGACCCTCCTACGACAGCACCGCCGCCTACCCACGCGACCTGGCCGGCTACGGCCGCGACGCCCCGCGCGCCCGCTGGCCGGGCGGGGCGCGCCTTGCGGTGCAATTCGTCCTGAACTACGAAGAAGGCGGCGAAAACTGCGTGCTGCACGGCGACGCCGCCAGCGAGCAGTTTCTGTCCGAGATGTTCAACCCGGCCGCCTACCCCGACCGCCATCTGAGCATGGAGGGCATCTACGAGTACGGCGCGCGCGCCGGCGTGTGGCGCATCCTGCGCGAGTTCGACGCCCGCGGCTGGCCGCTGACGGTGTTCGGCGTGGCCAGCGCCCTGGCGCGCCAGCCCGAGGTGCTGCGGGCCTTTCAGGCGCGCGGCGACGAGATCGCCTGTCACGGTCTGAAGTGGATCCACTACCAGAACGTCGACGAAGCCACCGAGCGCGCCCACATGGCCGAGGCGCTGGCGCTCATCGAACGCCTGTCGGGCACGCGCCCGCTGGGTTGGTACACCGGCCGCGACAGCCCCAACACGCGCCGCCTGGTGGTCGACGACGGCCGGCTGCTGTACGACAGCGACTACTACGGCGACGACCTGCCGTTCTGGATGAAGGTGCGCCGCAGCGACGGCGCGGTGGTGCCGCACCTGGTGGTGCCCTACACGCTGGACTGCAACGACATGCGCTTTGCCCTGCCGCAAGGCTACAGCCACGCCGAACCGTTCTTTCAGTACATGAAGGACAGCTTCGACGCCCTGTACGCGGAGGGCGACCCGGCCGGTCTGGACCGCCCCAAGATGCTGAGCATCGGCATGCACTGCCGTCTGCTCGGGCGTCCCGGGCGCATCACCGCGCTGCAGCGCTTTCTGGACCATGTGGCACGGCATCCGGACGTGTGGGTGTGCCGCCGCATCGACATCGCGCGCCACTGGATCGCCACCCACCCGCCTCAGGACTGACCGCCCATGCCCTACACGCTGGATCAACTCAACGCGGCACCGCTGGCCGAAGCCGAGCGCATGCTCGACGGCCTGTACGAGCACACGCCCTGGATCGCCGCCCAGGCGCTGCAGGCGCGACCGTTCCAATCGCTGGCGCAGCTCAAGCAGGCCATGGCCGGCGCGCTGGCGCGCGCCAGCGTGGACGCCCAGCTGGCGCTGATCCGCGCCCACCCGGAACTGGCCGGCAAGGCCATGGAAGCCGGCACGCTGACCAGCGAATCGACCGGCGAGCAGCAGCGCGCCGGCCTCACCGCCTGCACGCCCGAGGAGCTGGCGCGCATCCGCCAGCTCAACGCCGACTATCAGGCGCGCTTCGGCTTTCCGTTCGTGCTGTGCGTGCGCGGCCCGCGCGGCACGGGCCTGGCCAAGCAGCAGATCCTCGACACCTTCGAACGCCGCCTGCATCACCACCCCGACTTCGAGCGCGCCGAGGCGCTGCGCCAGATCCACCGCATCGTCGAGATCCGCCTGGCCGACAAGTTCGGCGCTCCGCCCACGCTGGGCGAACAGGTGTGGGACTGGCACGAGAAGCTGGCCCAGCACAGCGACCCCGGCTGCGCCGAGGCCGGCCAGCTGACCGTCACCTACCTGACCGACGCGCACCGCGCCTGCGCCCAGCGCATCAGCCGCAACATGCGCGATGCCGGGTTCGACGACGTGCACATCGACGCCGTCGGCAACGTGGTGGGCCGCTACAAGGCCGACCCGGGGGCGCGCAACCCCAAGACCCTGCTCACCGGCAGCCACTACGACACGGTGCGCAACGGCGGCAAGTACGACGGGCGCCTGGGCATCTTCGTGCCCCTGGCCTGCGTGCAGGAGCTGGCGCGCACCGGGCGCCGCCTGCCGTTCGACCTCGAAGTGGTCGGCTTTGCCGAGGAAGAAGGCCAGCGCTACAAGGCCACCTTCCTGGGTTCGGGCGCGCTGATCGGTGACTTTCGCCCCGAATGGCTGGACCAGCGCGACGCCGACGGCATCAGCATGCGCGAGGCCATGCAGCACGCCGGCCTGTGCGTGGACGACATCCCCAAGCTCAAGCGCCACGCCGCCGACTACCTGGGCTTCATCGAGGTGCACATCGAGCAGGGCCCGGTGCTGAACGAACTGAACCTGCCGCTGGGCGTGGTGACTTCCATCAACGGCAGCGTGCGCTACCAGGGTGCCTACATCGGCCAGGCCAGCCACGCCGGCACCACGCCCATGGACCGCCGGCGCGACGCCGCCTGCGCTGCGGCCGAGCTGGCGCTGTATCTGGAGCGCCGCGCCGCGCAGGACGGCGACTCGGTCGGCACCATCGGCATGCTGACCGTGCCCAATGGATCGATCAACGTGGTGCCGGGGCGCTGCAACTTCAGCCTGGACCTCCGCGCCCCCAGCGATGCGCAGCGCGACGCCCTGGTGAGCGACGTGCTGGCCGAGGCCCAGGCGATCGCCGAGCGCCGCGGCGTGCGCCTGCAGCTCGAAGAAACCATGCGCGCCGCCGCCGCACCCTGCGACGCAGCGCTGCAGCAGCGCTGGGCCGACGCGGTGGAGGCGCTGGGCCTGCCGGTGTTTCGCATGCCCAGCGGCGCCGGCCACGACGCCATGAAGCTGCACGAGGTGATGCCCCAGGCCATGCTGTTCGTGCGCGGCGAAAACGCCGGCATCAGCCACAACCCGCTCGAATCGACCCACGCCGACGACATGGAGCTGGCGGTGCGCGCCATGCAGCACCTGCTGGACGGCATGGCGCGCGATACGCTATCACAATCATAGCTGCCGGCGCTTACCCATCGGGCGCCAGAGCCATTTTTCATTCAAGACCCCGCCATGACCACTGCCACCGACACCTACGCCCGGCTCGACGCCTGGATCGACCAGCACTTCGACGAGCAGGTGCGTTTCCTGCAGCAACTGGTGCGCGTGCCCACCGACACGCCACCGGGCAACAACGCACCGCATGCCGAACGCACGGCCGAGCTGATCGCCGCCTGGGGCTTCGAGGCCGAGCGCCATCCGGTGCCCGAGCAGGAAGTGCGCGACTACGGCATGCAAAGCGTCACCAACCTGATCGTGCGCCGTCCCTACGGCAAGGGTGGCCGAACGATCGCGCTCAACGCCCACGGCGACGTGGTGCCGCCCGGCGAAGGCTGGACGCATGACCCGTATGGCGCCGAAATCGAGGGCGGCCAGATGTTCGGCCGCGCCACCGCGGTGAGCAAGAGCGACTTTTCCACCTTCAGCTTCGCCGTGCGCGCGCTGGAAGCGGTGGCCAAGCCCACGCGCGGCACCGTCGAGCTGCATTTCACCTACGACGAGGAATTCGGCGGCCTGCTGGGCCCCGGCTGGCTGCTGGCGCAGGGGTTGACCCGGCCCGACCTGATGATCGCCGCCGGCTTCAGCTACGAAGTCGTCACCGCCCACAACGGCTGCCTGCAGATGGAAGTGACGGTGCAGGGCCGGATGGCGCACGCGGCGGTGCCGCACACCGGCGTCGACGCGCTGCAGGCGGCGGTGTTCATCATGAACGCGCTCTATGCCGAAAACAGCGCCTACAAGAAGGTCAGCTCCAAGGTGCCGGGCATCCGGCACCCCTACCTCAACATCGGCCGCATCGAGGGCGGCACCAACACCAACGTGATCCCCGGCAAGGTGGTGCTCAAGCTCGACCGCCGCATGATCCCGGAGGAAAAGCCAGCCAAGGTCGAGGCGCGCATCCGCAAGGTCATCGAAGGCGCCACGCGCGACTTCAACCGCTGGCGCGGTGTGAAGGGCGAGGACGCCGTGCGCACCGACGTGCGCCGCATCCTGCTGGCCCACGCCATGACGCCGCTGCCCGGCAACCGGCCGCTGGTCGAGGCGATCCAGAAGCACGGCGAGGCGGTGTTTGGCGCGCGCCCGCCGGCCGTCGGCACACCGCTCTACACCGACGTGCGCCTGTATGTCGAGCGCGGCATCCCCGGCGTGATCTACGGCGCCGGCCCGCGCAGCGTGCTGGAAAGCCACGCCAAGCGCGCCGACGAGCGCGTCGACCTGCAGGATCTGCGCCGCGCCACCAAGGTCATCGCACGCGCGCTGGCCGACCTGCTGCACAACTGACCGCCCGCGCCCCCTTTTCTTGCTCAACGACGACAAACTTCAGGAGACAACATGAGCACCACCGCCGTCCATCCCGTCGATGAACGTCTGCCCACCGGCAAACTCACGGCCCTCGGGCTGCAACATGTGCTGGTGATGTACGCGGGCGCCGTCGCCGTGCCGCTGATCGTCGGCCGCGCGCTCAAGCTGGGGCCGCAGGAGGTGGCGTTCCTGATCTCGGCCGACCTGTTCTGCTGCGGCATCGCCACCCTGATCCAGGCGCTGGGCGCCACGCAGTGGTTCGGCATCCGCCTGCCGGTGATGATGGGCGTGACCTTCGCCGCCGTCGGCCCGATGGTGGCGATCGCCAACGGCAATCCCGGCACCGACGGGGCGCGCATGCTGTTCGGCGCCATCATCGGCGCCGGCATCATCTCGATCCTGATCGCGCCGGTGGTCAGCCGCATGCTGCGCTTCTTTCCGCCGGTGGTCACTGGCACCATCATCGCGGTGATCGGCATCAACCTGATGCGCGTGGGCATCAACTGGATCTTCGGCAACCCGGTCGGCCCGACCGCACCGCTGACCTTCTCGCCCGAGCACACCGAATGGCTCAGCACCATGCGTTCGGCCGGCGCCACCGGCCAGCCCGGGGTGCTGCCGGTGCCGCAGGGCCTGACGCTGGCGCCGACCGTGCCCAACCCCAACTACGCCAAGCTGTCGGGGGTGGCGGTGTCGGCCATCGTGCTGGCCTCGATCCTGCTGATCGCCAAGTTCGCCAAGGGCTTCATCGCCAACATCTCGGTGCTGCTGGGCATCGTCATCGGCGGCATCGTGGCCACCGCCACCGGCATGATGAACTTCGACAAAGTCGGCAAGGCCGCCTGGTTCGACGTCGTGACGCCGTTTCACTTCGGCACGCCGATCTTCGACCCGGTGATGATCCTGACCATGACGCTGATCATGATCGTGGTGATGATCGAATCGACCGGCATGTTCCTCGCGCTGGGCGAGATGACCGACCGCAGGATCGACCAGCCGATGCTCTCGCGCGGCCTGCGCACCGACGGTCTGGGCACGCTGATCGGCGGCATCTTCAACACCTTCCCCTACACCAGCTTCTCGCAGAACGTCGGCCTGGTGGCGGTCACCGGCGTCAAGAGCCGCTTCGTCTGCGTGGCCGGCGGCCTCATCCTGATCGTGCTGGGCCTGCTGCCCAAGATGGCGGCGCTGGTGGAGTCGCTGCCCACCGTGGTGCTGGGCGGCGCCGGCATCGTGATGTTCGGCATGGTGGCGGCCACCGGCATCCGCATCCTGGGTGGGGTGGACTACACCCACAACCGCAACAACGCGCTGATCGTGGCGATCTCCATCGGTGTCGGCATGATCCCGCTGGTGGCGCCCAGGTACCTGCAGTGGATGCCGCACGCCATCCACCCGCTGATCGAGTCGGGCATCGTGCTGGCCTCCATCGCCGCCGTGCTGCTGAACCTGTTCTTCAACGGCGCCCGCGCCGACACCGAAGCTTCCATTCGCGCCGCCCGACAGGCCGAAGCGCACTGATGCTCGCTGGCTGAGCGCTGCCCCAACCCACGAACCGGCCCGCGGTGGCCGGTTTCGTTCGTGTGCCGACGGTTAGGCAACCACCTGGCGCGCTTATGCCGCTGGCGCATATGGCCAGAACAAACGAATGGTTGGATCCGGGCCGCAGGGTGGCTACAGTGCGCGGGCAGCCCGCCGGGCAATTTCGACCGTTCGCCAATTGACTTGCATCAAGTGACCGGCAGTCAGACCACCGTCCAAAACCGCACGGCGACCGGCCGCCGATGCCCCCTCTTAAAATTCGCGCATGGCTGCAGGTGCCGGCGCTGAGCATTCAGACCGGCGCCTGCCTGCTTTCACGCTTTGCCCACGAGTTCTGACCATGACCCACGTCGTCACCGAAGCCTGCATCAACTGCAAATACACCGATTGCGTGGACGTTTGCCCCGTCGACTGCTTCAAGGAAGGCCCCAACTTTCTCACCATCGACCCCGATGAGTGCATCGACTGCGCCGTCTGCATTCCCGAGTGCCCGGTCAACGCCATCTTTGCCGAGGAAGACCTGCCCAAGGACCAGTTGCACATGACGCAGATCAACGCCGAGTTGGCCCGTTCGCCCAACTACCGGACGCTGACCAAACGCAAGGATCCGCTGCCCGACCACGAAGCCTGGGCCAGCCGCACCGACAAGCTGCCCGAGCTGGTGCGCTGACGCCCTGAATGTCTGCATCAGAATGGCGGCTGGCGCAGGCTGGGCCTGCGCCGGCCGCTCCTGTTTTTGGGGTACCGGTGCAGTGTCTCGCGCTGTCAGGCACTTACAGAAGCCAGAACAAGGCTTGCGGCAAGGCGCGGCTCGCAGCCCATGCTGGCGGCCTTGGCAAGAGGCGCAACGCCGCCGCAAGCCTTTTTCCGGCTTCCCGCAGGGCGAGCCGCCGAGGGGCCATCTGCTTGGTGGCGTGGCCTTGACATGGCTCCACCATGCCTGCGGCCACGCGCCGCCCAGCTGGCCCCTTGGCGACTCGCTATAAGTACCTGACAGCGCGAAACACTGCACCAAATGAACCCGCACCGCCCTGCCCCCACGCTCGATACCGACGTCGCGATCATCGGCGCCGGGCCGGTGGGGCTGTTCGCGGTGTTCCAGCTGGGCCTGCTGGAGCTGCGCGCCCATGTGATCGATGCCCTGCCCCATGCCGGCGGTCAGCCGGTCGAGTTGTACGCCGACAAGCCGATCTACGACATCGCGGCGGTGCCGGTGTGCAGCGGGCAGACGCTGACCGACGCGCTGCTGCGTCAGATCGCGCCCTTTGCGCCCCAGTGGCACCTCGGTCACCTGGTGGAGTCGCTGCAGCGCCTGCCCGACGGGCGCTTTCTGCTTCAGACCGAGCCTGGCCGGCGCCTGCGGGCGCGCAGCGTGTTCATCGCCGCCGGCGTGGGCGCCTTCCTGCCGCGACGCCTGAAGGTCGCCGGACTGGAAGCGTTCGAGCGGCGCCAGCTGTTCCACCAGGCACCGGCAGACGCCGCGCTGGCCGGCCAGCACGTGGTCGTCGTCGGCGGCGGCGAGCCGGCGCTGACGCAGGCCATCCGGCTGGCCACGCTGGCGGCCGCCGCGCCCGCCAGCGTCACCCTGCTGCACCGACGCGACGGTTTTCAGGCCGCGCCGGCCACCCAGGCGCGGGTGCGCGCGTTGTGCGCGGCCGGCTCGATGCGCCTTCGGGTGGGCCAGGTGGTGGGCTTCGAGCAGGCCGCGGGGCGCCTGAGCGCGTTGCAGGTGATGGGGCCGGACGGCAGCACGCAGCCGCTGCCGCTCGAGCTGCTGCTGGTGCAGCAGGGCGTGAGTCCGCGGCTCGGTCCGATCACCGCCTGGCAACTGGCGCTGGAGCGCAAGCAGCTGGTGGTGGATGCGGCCACCTTCCAGACCAGCGAGCCGGGCATCTTCGCCATCGGTGACATCAACACCTACCCCGGCAAGAAGAAACTCATGGTGTGCGGCTTTCACGAAGCCACGCTGGCCGCCTACGCGGCGCGGGAGCACATCCACCCGCACGACCCCCTGCCGTTCGAATACACCACCAGCAGCGCGCGCCTGCAGCGGCTGCTGGGGGTGGCCTCAGGGGCGCGAGAACACGCGGGCGACGGCGCCGGCTGAAGCGTCCTGCGCGACCGGCGGCACACGCGTGCAGTCGCTGGCGGTGAGCGCGCATCGCCCCTGCTCGTCGCGCCACGGATGGGCATGGCCGGCGCAACCGGTCTGGCACAGCACCTCGGTGGCGCTGGCCCAGGCCGAGCGGTCGGCCGGCACGGCACGGGCTGGCGCCGGCGGCTGATCGAAGCCGCCCAGCCCCCACAGGCGGCGCGTGGTGGCGACGATCCAGCGTGCCCGCCATTGCATCAGCTCGGCCTCCAGCGCCGCACAGCGCTGCGCCTGCGCAAGCATCTGCTCGCTCACGCGCTGCTGCACCCGGCCCAGATGGCGCAGCAGCAGCTGGTGCTCGCGCTGCAGCGCGCCTGGCTCCAGCGCACTCATTGCACCACCGTCGATGCCGGCACCCAGCGCGCCCGCTCGCCGGCGGCGCGGGCTTCGCCACGCGCGGTCTGCACCAGCTGCTGCCAATGCAGGCCGAGGTGCGCGGCCAGCTGGCGCATGGACCGACTCAGGCCGGGATGGCGCGCCAGTTCATCCAGGTTGGCCAGCACCTTCAGGCTCATCGGCCGGACGCAGGCGGCGCCGGGTGCAGCCTCGGCCACGCCCGTCATCAGCGCCAGGGTGGCGGCCAGCAAGGCCTCGGCGGTGGGCCGCAGCTCGTCGTCGTCGTGGCGGTCGTGGGGGGAGCAGTGAATGCACATAGGGTGGCCTCGGTGAAGGGGTGGAGCGGGAGGGCGAGGTCAGTATATGCGAATAATTCTTATTTGCAACGATGCGCGCGGCATTGCTGGGTACCATTGGCGTTTCCCTCATCTGGAGCAACTCCCATGCAGATCAAGGACAAGGTATTCATCGTCACCGGCGGCGCGTCCGGTCTGGGCGAAGGCACGGCGCGCATGCTGGCGACGCGCGGTGGCAAGGTGGTCATCGCCGACATGCAGGTGGACAAGGGCGAGGCGGTGGCGCGCGAGATCGGCGGCGCCTTCGTCAAGTGCGACGTCAGCAGCGAAGCCGACGGCCAGGCCGTGGTGGCCAAGGCGGTGTCGATGGGCAAGCTGATGGGCCTGGTCAACTGCGCCGGCATCGCCACCGCCGAGCGCACCGTAGGCAAGAACGGCCCGCACCGGCTGGACGGCTACACCCGCACCATCATGGTCAACCTGGTGGGCACCTTCAACATGATCCGTCTGGCGGCCGACGCCATGAGCCGCAACGAGCCCGAGCCCACCGGCGAGCGCGGCGTGCTGATCAGTACCGCCAGCGTGGCCGCCTACGACGGCCAGATCGGCCAGGCGGCCTATTCGGCCAGCAAGGGCGGCGTGGTGGGCATGACGCTGCCGATCGCGCGCGACCTGGCCAAGAGCGGCATCCGCAACATGACCATCGCGCCCGGCATCTTCGGCACCCCCATGCTGTTCGGCATGCCCAAGGAGGTGCAGGACGCGCTGGCCGCCGGCGTGCCCTTCCCCAGCCGCCTGGGCACCCCCGAGGACTACGCCAAGCTGGCCTGCCACATCATCGAGAACGACATGCTGAACGGCGAGGTGATCCGGCTGGACGGTGCCATCCGGCTGGCACCCAAGTAAGCCCTGCCACTCCGCCCGGCCGGCTGCGCGGTGGCCACCGCCGGGCATCCCTAGCGCTATTGTTTTGATAGCTTTCGGCGCTTGCCAGACAAGCGCCGCATGCCTGTTTGAGCAGGAATCACGCCAGGCCGGCGCAGCACCTGCCGTGCGTTACCATGCCGTCTCACCCCACCCACCAGGAGACTCGCATGGCCTTGCCCCACCGCCCCACCACCCTGGCCGCCCTGGCCGCCGCCACCCTGCTGGCCGGCTGCGCCAGCAGCTTGAACTACACGCCGCCGGCGACACCGGTCACCCCCGAAGGCGGCTCGGGCTGGACCGACAAGCCGGGCTGGGCGACGCACAAGTTCGCCGTCGCCGCCGCCAACCCGCTGGCCACCGACGCCGGCTACCAGGTGCTCAAGGCCGGCGGCAGCGCGCTCGATGCCGCCATCGCGGTGCAGATGGTGCTGACCCTGGTCGAGCCGCAGTCCAGCGGCATCGGCGGCGGCGCCTTCCTGCTGCACGCGGCCGGGGGTGACGTCACGGCCTGGGACGGACGCGAGACGGCGCCGGCCGCCGTCGACGACAAGCTGTTCCTGGGCGCCGATGGCAAGCCCCTGCCGTTCCATGACGGCGTGGTCGGCGGCCGCTCGGTCGGCGTGCCGGGCACGGTGCGCATGCTCGAGCAGGCACACCGTCAGCATGGCCGTCTGGCCTGGGCCGAGCTGTTCAAGCCCGCCATCGTGCTGGCCGAGCAGGGTTTTGCCGTCAGCCCGCGCCTGCACACCCTGCTGAAGAACGAGCAGCACCTGAAAAAGGACCCGGTGGCCGCCCGCCACTTCTACGACGCCGCCGGCAACCCCTGGCCGGTCGGGCATGTGCTGAAGAACCCCGAACTGGCGGCGGTGCTCAAGGGCATTGCCGCGCGCGGCTCGACCGCCCTGCTGGAAGGCCCGGTGGCGCAGGCCATCGTCGACAAGGTGCAGAAGCACCCCACCAACCCCGGCAAGCTGACGCTGGCCGACCTGGCCGGCTACGCCCCCAAGCGGCGCGCGCCGCTGTGCCACGATCTGCGCGTGCCGGCCAGCGGCAAGGCCTATGAGGTGTGCGGCTTTCCGCCGCCGTCGTCGGGCGCCATCGCGGTCGGCCAGATCCTGGGCATCCTGGCCCACACCCCGGCGGCCAGCATGGCGGCCGGCGCCGACGGGTTGCCCACGGCCGATTGGCTGCACTACTACATGGAAGCGTCGCGGCTGGCGTTTGCCGACCGTGCGCTGTACGTGGCCGACCCCGACTTCGTGCAGCCGCCCGCCGGCAGCTGGATGAGCCTGCTGGATCCGGCCTACCTGAAGAGCCGCGCTGCGCTGATCGGCACGCAGAGCCTGAAGGTGGCGCCGCCGGGCAAGCCCGTCGGCACCCGAACCAGCTTCGCCCCCATGGCCAGCCAGCCCGAATACGGCACCAGCCACATCAGCATCGTCGACCCCTTCGGCAACGCGCTGGCCATGACCACCACCATCGAGGACCAGTTTGGCGCCCGTCAGATGGTCAAGGGCTTTCTGCTGAACAACGAACTGACCGACTTCAGCTTCGCCCCGACCGACGCCCAGGGCCAGCCGATCGCCAACCGCGTGCAGCCCGGCAAGCGGCCGCGCTCGTCGATGGCGCCCACCCTGGTGTTCGAAAAGACCACCGACGGCCGCCGCGGCCCGCTGGTGATGAGCGCCGGCAGCCCGGGCGGCGCCCTCATCATCCACTACACCGCCAAGACCCTGCACGGCGTGCTGGGCTGGGGCCTGCTGCCGCAGCAGGCCATCAACCTGCCCAACTTCGGTTCGCTCAACGGCCCCAGCCTGCTGGAGGAAAAGAAGTTCCCCGCCGCCACCGTCGAAGCCCTGCGCTCGCGCGGCGCGGAAGTGCGCGAGATGAATCTGACCAGCGGCCTGCAGGCCATCACCCGCGGCACCGTGCATGGCCAACCGACCTGGCTGGGCGGCGCCGATCCACGGCGTGAAGGCGTGGTGATGGGCGACTGAACCCTCTGCGGCGGCAGGCCGCGCACGCCCGGCGTGTGCCGGGCGGCGCTGCAACACTCCTTACATAGGGTTTACCTCAGTGGCGCCAACCCTGACCCTCCCTAGACTGAGGGCTGGTGCATCCCGGTCGGCGTGCATGTCGACACGGGCAAAGCATCCCACGAGAGGAGACCGCCCCATGGACATGAACCGGCGCCAGTTCTTCCGCGTCAGCGGAGCTGGCTTGGCCGCGTCCAGCCTGGTCGCGCTGGGTTTTTCACCCACCGCGGCCCTGGCCGAGACACGCGCCTTCAAACTCACCCGTGCCAGCGTGTCGCGCAGCACCTGCCCGTATTGCTCGGTCAGTTGCGGCATGCTGATCTACAAGCTGGGCGACACCGCCAAGAACGTCAGGGAACACGTGATCCACGTGGAAGGCGATCCCGACAACCCGGTCAACCGCGGCACGCTGTGTCCCAAGGGCGCCGGCGTCATGGACATGATCAACTCGCCCGGGCGCGTCATCTACCCGTCGGTGCGCGAGGCTGGCAGCAAGGAATGGAAGCGCATCAGCTGGGACGAGGCGCTGACCCGCGTGGCCAGGCACATGAAGGCCGACCGCGACGCCAACTTCCAGGCCAAGAACGACGCCGGCACCACGGTCAACCGCTGGCCCACCACCGGTTTTCTGGTGTGCAGCTCGTCGTCCAATGAATCCAGCTATCTGTCCGTCAAGGTGGCACGTGCCTTGGGGATGGTGGGGATAGATACCCAAGCACGCGTCTGACACGCACCGACGGTGACCAGTCTGGGCCCGACGTTCGGTCGCGGAGCGATGACCAATTCGTGGACTGACATCCGCAATACGGATCTCATTCTCGTCATGGGCGGCAATGCCGCCGAAGCCCACCCCGTCGGCTTCCGATGGGCGGTGGATGCCATGGAAAAGCGCAAGGCAAGGCTGATTTCGGTCGACCCGCGCTTCAACCGCACCTCCTCGGTGGCCGACCTGTACGCGCCGATCCGCAACGGCACGGACATCGCCTTCCTGGGTGGCGTGATCAACTGGCTGCTGAGCCACGACAAGATCCATCACGACTACGTCAAGTTCAACACCGACGCCACCTTCCTGCTCAAGCCCGACTTCAAGCTGGAAAACGGCATCTTCAGCGGCTACGACGAGGCCAAGCGCAAGTACGACAAGGCCAGCTGGGGCTACCAGCTCGACGAGAACGGCCACGTCAAGGTCGACGACAGCCTGCAGGACCCGCTGTGCGTCTACCAGCAGCTCAAGAAGCACTACAGCCGCTACACGCCGGAGATGGTCAGCCGCATCTGCGGCACGCCGCAGGACAAGTTCCTGAAGGTGTGCGAAATGCTGGGCGAGATGTCCGCGCCCGACAAGACCAGCACCATCCTCTACGCGCTCGGCTGGACACAGCACAGCGTGGGCAGCCAGAACATCCGCACCATGGCCATGATCCAGCTGCTGCTGGGCAACATGGGGCGGCCCGGCGGCGGCGTGAACGCGCTGCGCGGACACTCCAACGTGCAGGGCGTGACCGACATGAACGCCTACGCCGAGGTGCTGTCGGGCTACCTGAGTGCGCCCACCGACGCCGACGACACCTTCGAAAAGTACCTGGCCAAGCGCACGCCCAAGCCGATGCGGCCGAACCAGTTCAACTACTGGAGCAACTTCCCGCGCTTTCACATCAGCCTGATGAAGTCCTACTACGGCAAGGCGGCCACGGCGGACAACCAGTACTGCTACGACTGGGTGCCCAAGCTGGCCGGTGGCTTCGATGCGCTGCACATGTTCGAGCTGATGCACCAGGGCAAGATGACCGGCTTCATCTCGCAGGGGTTCAACCCCCTGGCGACGGTGCCCAACAAGAACAAGCTGTCGGCGGCGCTGTCCAAGCTGAAGTACCTGGTCATCATCGATCCGCTGGAAACCGAAACCGGTGAGTTCTGGCAGAACCACGGCCCCTTCAACGACGTCAAGCCCGAAAGCATCCAGACCGAGGTGTTCCGTCTGCCTTCGGCCTGCTTTGCCGAAGAGGAGGGCAGCTTCACCAACTCCAGCCGCATCGCGATCTGGAAGGAGCGCGCGCTCGAACCCCCCGGCGAAGCCAAGGTGGATTCGGAGATCATGGCGCGGCTGTTCCTCAAGCTGCGTCAGATGTACGCCAAGGACGGCGGCGCCTTCCCCGACGCCATCGCCGGTCTGGCCTGGGACTACGTGCAGCCCGAGGCCCCATCGGCCACCGAAGTGCTGCGCGAAATCAACGGCAAGGCGCTGTCCGACGTGCTGGCACCGCCCGACCCCAACAACCCCACGGCGCCGCGCCAGGTGCTGGTGAAGGCGGGTCAGCAGGTGCCGGGCTTTGCCATGCTGCGCGACGATGGTTCCACCGCCTGCGGCAACTGGCTGTACGCCGGCTGCTGGAGCGAAGCCGGCAACCTGACCGCGCGGCGCGACGTATCCGACCCCACCGGTCTGGGCGTGTACCAGAACTGGGGCTTTTCCTGGCCGGCCAACCGCCGCATCCTGTACAACCGCGCCAGCGCCGACAAGAACGGCAAGCCGTGGTCGGAGAACAAGAAGTACGTGTACTGGAACGGCAAGGCCTGGGCCGGCGCCGACGTCCCCGACATGCGGCCCAACGCCGCACCCGAGGAAAACGTCGGTTCGTTCATCATGAACCCCGAGGGCGTGGCCCGACTGCACGCCATCGGCCTGGCCGACGGCCCGTTCCCGGAGCACTACGAACCGTTCGAAACCCCGATCGGCGTCAACCCCCTGCACCCCGACAACCCCAAGGCCATCAGCAATCCGGCGGCGCGGGTGTTCAAGGGCGACCTGGAGGCCTTTGGCAAGAAGGAGGAGTTCCCGTACTCGGCCACCACCTACCGGCTGACCGAACATTTCCACACCTGGACCAAGCACGCGCGGCTCAACGCCATCGTGCAGCCCGAATCGTTCGTCGAAATCAGCGAAGAGCTGGCGAAGGAAAAGAACATCCGGCACGGCGACCAGGTCAAGGTCAGCAGCAACCGCGGCCACATCGTGACGCGGGCGGTGGTCACCAAGCGCATCAAACCCTGGAACGTGAACGACCAGAAGGTGCACCTGGTGGGCATCCCCTTCCACTGGGGTTTCAAGGGTCAGACGAAGAACGGCTACCTGGCCAACACCCTGTCTCCGTTCGTGGGCGACGCCAACTCGCAGACGCCGGAGTTCAAGGCCTTCCTCGTCAACATCGAAAAGGTGTAAGCCATGTCCAGCCTGCAATCCCAGGACGTGGTCGCCCGCTCGGCCACGACGACCCCCCCGCCTCAGGCGCGCAGCAGCACGCCGCAGGTCGCCAAGCTCATCGACGTCTCCAAGTGCATCGGCTGCAAGGCCTGCCAGGTGGCGTGCATGGAGTGGAACGACCTGCGCGACGAGGTGGGCAGCAACATCGGGGTGTACGACAACCCGACCAACCTCACCGCCCAGTCCTGGACGGTGATGCGCTTCTACGAGGCCGAGCCCGAGCAGGACAAGCTCGAATGGCTGATCCGCAAGGACGGCTGCATGCACTGCGAGGACCCGGGCTGCCTGAAGGCCTGCCCGTCACCGGGCGCGATCGTAAAGTACGCCAACGGCATCGTCGACTTCATCAGCGAGCACTGCATCGGCTGCGGCTACTGCATCAAGGGCTGCCCGTTCGACGTGCCACGCATCAGCCCGCAGGACAACAAGGCCTACAAGTGCACCCTGTGCTCGGACCGCGTCGGCGTGGGGCTGGAGCCGGCTTGCGTCAAGACCTGCCCGACCGGCGCCATCAGCTTCGGCACCAAGGACGACATGGTGAGCTACGGCCAGCAGCGCGCCGCCGACCTGAAGGAGCGCGGCCATCAGAACGCCGGGCTGTACAACCCGCCGGGTGTCGGCGGCACGCACGTCATGTACGTGCTCAAGCACGCCGACCGGCCCGAGCTCGCCGGCCTGCCCAAGGAGCCGAGCATCAGCCCGTGGGTGTCGGTCTGGAAGGGCTGGACCAAGCCGGTCGCCATGGCCGCGATGGCCGGCGCCGCCCTGGCGGGCTGGTTCCACTACCTGCGCAAGGGCCCGCTGGAAGTCCCCGAGGACGCTGAAGCCACCGCGGGTGGCGCGACCCGCACGGAAGGAGAGTCGTCATGAAGCCGATGTACCTGCAACGCTACAGCGCCGGCCAGCGATCCAACCACTGGGCGGTGGTGGCCTGCTTCGTGCTGGCCGCCGTGTCCGGCTTCGCGCTGTTCCATCCGGCGCTGTTCTGGCTGAGCGCCCTGGTCGGCGGCCCGCAGTGGACACGCATCCTGCACCCCTTCCTGGGTGCCGCCATGTGCCTGCTGTTTCTGGGCATGTTCTTCATGCTGGCCGGCGCCAACGTCTGGCGCAGCGAAGACTCGCAATGGCTGGGATCGGCCGGCAAACTGGTGTCTTCCGAGGGCGGACACGCCGACATGCCTCCGGTGGGCAAATACAACGGCGGGCAGAAGCTGGTGTTCTGGCTGTTCGCGCTGAGCCTGCTGGTGCTGCTGATCAGCGGTCTGGTGGTGGTCTGGCCGCAGTGGTTCGGCGGCGGCGCATCGATCGGCATGCAACGCATGGCGATCGTGCTGCACGCCGTCGCCGCCGTGGTGCTGGTGCTGGCCGTGATCGTGCACGCCTACGCCGCCTTCTGGGTCAAGGGCACGCTGCGCGCCATGACGCGCGGCAGCGTCAGCGCCAGCTGGGCTCGGCACCACCATCCGCTGTGGTACCGTGAACGCATGCAGAACCCATCGGCCGACGCGCGCGTCAAATGAGGTTGTCCTGATTTCCCCCACCCACCCCCACTGCCTGCCGGTGCGGTGCGCCGGCGGCAGTTCTTTTTTGCCTTGACCACCACCCATCCCCCCACTCTGCCCTCGCCCGAAGAGATCGCTCTGCAGGCCGGCGCCGACATAGCCGCCGTGCGCGCGCCGCAGGCCGACACGCTGTTTGCCGAACGGGCGCTGCGCCTGCGCGAGCTGGCCGCCGGCCATGCCATGCGCGACTACCTGCTGTTGCTCGCGTTGGTGAGCGAGGCGCAGCACGAGCGCGCGCGCCGCTACCCGCAGGTAAGGCTGCCCGACGCGGCGCAGATCGATGCCAGCGCCGCCACCGGCCAGCCGCTGCTGGCGGCCACCGCCTGGCCGCGCGAGCCGCTGTGGCGCACCGAGCTGCGCGCGCTGCTGGCCCAGGTGCTGCAGCAGCTGCCGGGCGACAGCCCGGCCCGCGCCACGGTCCAGGCCGTGATCGGCCTGCCGGATCAGGCGCTGGAGCAACAGGCCGATCGCCTGCTGGCCGGCATCACGCTGGGGCTGGGCATGGCGGCGGCGCCGCTGATCGCCGCCGGCCTGCAGCTGTACTGGGCGCATCTGGTGGCAGGCACCGCGAGCGCCCACCCGGGGCTGTGGCGACACCTGGAGAGCCGCGGCACCTGCCCCTGCTGCGGCAGCCTGCCCACCAGCAGCATCCGGCGCGTCGGCCCGGGCATGAAGGGGCAGCGCTACCTGCACTGCACCCTGTGCCAGACCGAATGGCACATGGTGCAGGTCATGTGCACGCACTGCCTGGGCACCCAGGGCATCCACTACCAGGCGCTGCAGGCGCTGGCCGCGGCCGCACCGACGTCAGAACGGGCTGCGGTCGAAGCCGAAACCTGCGATCACTGTCACCACTACCTGAAGCTGCTGCACATGGAGCGCGAGCCGCACGCCGACCCGGTGGCCGACGACTTGGCCACACTGACGCTCGATCTGCTGGTGTCCGATGCCGGCTTCACGCGCCACGGCACCAACCTGCTGCTGCTGTTCGGTGACGCCGAGGCGCCGGCCGGGGAGCGCTGATGACGGCGCCTGAGCAATCCGTGGTTCACGGTACGCCGGCCCCGCCAGACGCCCCGACCACCGCCGCCCCCCACGCCCTGCCCGCCCTCGACCGCCTGCTGCGCCTGCCGGCGGTTGCTGCGCTGGAGGCCGAACATGGCCGCAGCCTGCTCACGCACGAGGCACGCGCCCTGCTGGCCGAACTGCGCCAGCAGGCCCTGGCCGGCCGGCTGCCGGCCGCCGAAATCGCCCCCGACGCCCTGGCGTGCGCCCTGGCGCGCCGCCTGCACGACCGACTGGCGCCGCGCCTGAACACCGTGATCAACCTGACCGGCACGGTGATCCACACCAACCTCGGCCGCGCCCTGCTGCCCGAAGCCGCGCTGGCCCACGTGCAGGCCACGATGGCCGGGCCCAACAACCTCGAATACGACCTGGCCAGCGGCGGCCGGGGCGACCGCGACAGCATCGTCGAGGGTCTGTTGTGCCAGCTGACTGGCGCCGAGGCCGCCACCGTGGTCAACAACAACGCCGCCGCGGTGCTGCTGATCCTGGCCGCGCTGGCGCGCGGGCGGCAGGTGATCGTCTCGCGCGGTGAACTGGTGGAGATCGGAGGCGCCTTCCGCATGCCCGACGTCATGACCAGCGCCGGCGCGCGGCTGGTGGAGGTCGGCACCACCAACCGCACCCACCCGCACGACTACGAGCGCGCCATCACCGCGCGCACCGCTCTGCTGATGAAGGTGCACACCAGCAACTATGCGGTGCAGGGCTTCACCCGCGCGGTCGACGAAGCCACGCTGGCCCCGATCGCGCACGCCCACGGCCTGCCCCTGGTGACCGACCTGGGCAGCGGCGCCCTGATCGACATGACGGCCTACGGTCTGCCGGCCGAGCCGACGCCGCAGCAGATGCTGCGCGCCGGCTGCGATCTGGTCAGCTTCAGCGGCGACAAGCTGCTGGGCGGCCCGCAGGCCGGCCTGATCGTCGGCCGCCGGGCGCTGGTCGAGCGCGTGCGCAAGCACCCCATGAAGCGCGCCCTGCGCATGAGCAAGCTGCCGCTGGCCGCCCTGGAAGCCACGCTGCGCCTGTACCTGCGCCCCGAGCGGCTGGCGCGCGAGCTGCCCACGCTGCGCCTGCTCACGCGCCCGCTGGCCGACATCGAAGCCACCGCCCGCGCGGTGCAGCCGGCGCTGGCAGCGGCGCTGGCGCCGCGCTTCACGGTCGAGACGGTGGCGCTGCAAGGACAGATCGGCTCCGGCTCGCTGCCGGTCGAGCGCCTGCCCTCGGCCGGCCTGGCCATCGCGCCGGTGGCCAGGACCGGCCGCGGTCGCGCACTGGACGAGCTTGCCACGACCCTGCGTCGGCTTCCGGTGCCGGTCATCGGCCGCATTGCCGACGACGAGCTCATTCTGGATTGCCGCTGCCTGGAAGACAGCACCCTGCTGACCCGCCAGCTGCGGCAGTTGTCTCCGCAAACAACGACCGTTCCGCCTGCAACCAAGTAAACCCATGACCATCGATCGTCGCCACTTCGTCGCCGGCCTGGCTGGCTGCGCCGCACTGGCGGGCTGTGCCGCCGCACCTCCGGTATCCGGCGTTGGCGTTCAAACCGCGCCGATGCCCGCGTTCATCGGCCAGTCGACCCAGACCTTGCTTCCCAGAGGCAAGGCGCCGCGCGTGCTGGTCGTGGGCGGCGGCTGGGGCGGTCTGACCACGGCGGCCAACCTGCGCAAGCAGGCGCCAGGCGCAGAAGTGGTTTTGATCGATCGCAACCCGCAATTCTTCTCCAGCCCGTTGTCGAACATGTGGCTGGTCGGCATGGTGGATGGCGAACTGCTCACGCAGGACTACCTGCGTGTGTCGGAGCAGCTGGGCTATCGGTTCGTGCAGGCCGAGGTTCAGGCCATCGACCGCGCGCAGCGTCGTGTGACCACCAGCCTGGGGACGATCGACTACGACTGGCTGGTGCTGGCACCGGGCATCCGTTACCAGTACGAAGCCTGGTTCGGCAACGACCGCGTGGCGGCCGACGCCGCACGCACGCGCTTTCCCTGCGCCTATGCCAGCAACAGCGAGTTCCTGGCCATCAAGCGATCGCTGCAGGACTTCAAAGGGGGCGAGCTGGTGATGAACCTGCCGCCTCCCCCGCAACGCTGCCCACCCAGCCCCTACGAGCGCGCCTGCCTGATCGCCTGGTACTTCAAGACGAACAAGATCAAGGGCCACATCACCATCCTCGACCACAAGCCCGCCATCACCCCCATCGGACCCGGCTACCGAGCCGCGTTCGACGAGCTGTACAAGAACTACATCACCTATGTGCCCAACGCACACGTGCAGGAGGTGGACCCATTCAACCGCCGCATCCGTACCCGCGCCGGTGATCAGCGCTTCGACCATGCCATCCTGATGGCACCGCACAAGGCCGGCGACCTCGCCTGGCTGGCAGGCACCGTCAGCGACCGCAGCGAGGGCTGGGCCGACGTCGATCAGGTGACCATGCAGGTCCGGGGCGACGAGCGCACCTTCGTCATCGGTGACGCCATCCAGGCGGTTTCGTCTCTGCCCTTCCGCTACTACCCCAAGAGTGCCCACATTGCCAACCGCCTGGGTCGCATCGTCGCCTACCAGATCAGCGAACGACTGGCAGGTCGCGCGCCCGAGCGGCGCCTGCCCGACAACCTGTGCTACATGGTGGTCAATGGCACGCCGGGGCAGGCGCTCAACGTTCAGTTCGACTACGACTTCGACCCTGAAGGTCGCGTGCGCCAAGTACAGCGCGACTTCAACGAACGAACGCCGGCCCTGTTTCAGGACGACTTCCGCTGGCTGGACTTCATGTTCGGAGAGATGTTTGGCGGCATAGCGCCGCCGGTGCGGCCCAACCCGGCCTTCCGGACCTGACTGCGGCGAGCTCATGATCGTCGGCACCGCCGGTCACATCGACCACGGCAAGACCACGCTGGTGCGCGCGCTCACCGGCGTGGACACCGACCGCCTGCCCGAAGAAAAAAAGCGCGGCATCAGCATCGAGCTGGGCTACGCCTTCCTCGAACCACCGAGCGGCGCGCGCATCGGCTTCATCGACGTGCCAGGCCACGAGCGGCTGGTGCACACCATGGTGGCCGGCGCCAGCGGCATCGACTTCGCGCTGCTGCTGGTGGCGGCCGACGACGGCCCCATGCCGCAGACGCTTGAACACCTGGCCGTGCTCAGCCTGCTGGGCCTGACGCGCGGCGCCGTCGTCATCACCAAGGCCGACCGCGCCACGCCCGAGCGCGTGCAGGCGGTGCGCGAGCAGACGCGCGCGCTGCTGGTCGGCACGACGCTCGAAAGCGTCCCGGTGCTGGCCGTGTCGGCCCACACCGGGGCCGGCATCGACGACCTGCGAGCTCTTCTTTTTGTAGCTGCTGGCGCAGAACAGGCAAGCGCCGAGGCCGGATCTGACTCCAAAGCGCTGCGCCTGGCGATCGACCGCGCCTTCACCCTGCAGGGCACCGGCACGGTGGTCACCGGCACCATCCACGCCGGCTCGGTGGGGGTGGGCGACGAGCTGGCGATCGTGCCTGGCACCTTGCGCGCCCGTGTGCGCAGCCTGCACGCGCAGAACCAGGCGGTGGCACGCGCCCACGCCGGCCAGCGCTGTGCCGTGGCCCTGTCCGGGCTGGCGCGCGACGAGGTGACGCGCGGTCAATGGCTGACCGCCCCCGCCGTGGCGCTGGCGAGCGAACGCCTTGACCTGCGCCTGACGCTGTGGCCGGGCGAAGCCCAGGCGCTGCGCTCGGGCACCCGGGTGCAGGCCCACCTGGGCGCGGCCCACGTCAACGCCACCGTGGCTCTGCTGGACAGCGACGCACTGGCGCCCGGCGCCACCGCCCTGGCGCAGTTGCTGCTGCAGGCCCCGGTGGGCGCCTGGCATGGCGAACGCGTGCTGCTGCGCGATGCGGCAGCCAGCCGCACGCTGGCGGGCGGTCGCGTGCTCGACCCCCTGGCCCCCGCCCGCTACCGGCGCACGCCGCAGCGGCTGGCCGAGCTGAGCGCCCTGGGTCTGCCGAGCGCTGCCGAGCGCCTGACGGCGCTGCTGGCGGTGGCGCCGCACGGCGTCGATCTGAAGCGATTTGCCGCCGCCCAGGGCCTGGCCCACCCGCCCGACCACGCGCTGCCGGCGCCGGCGCTGGTGCAGGACGGCCTGGCCCTGGGCGCCGACCAGGCGCACACGCTGGCGGCCGCTGCGCTGGCGGCGCTGCAGCGTTTTCACGACCAGCAGCCCGACGAGCTGGGCCCCGACAGCGCCCGCCTGCGCCGCCTGAGCGCACCGCGCCTGCCAGCCCCCTTGTGGCAGGGCTTGCTGGCGCGTCTGGCGACCGAAGGGCAACTGGTGCTGCACGGGGCGGTGGTGCACCTACCCAGCCACGGCGCGCAGCTGTCGGCCACCGAAGCGCGCATTGCACAGAAGGTGGCGCCGGCGCTGGTGCAGGCCGGCTTTCAGGGCGCCTGGGCGCGCGATCTGGCGCGCGACGCCGCCGAGCCCGAGCCGCTGGTGCGCACCACGCTGGCGCGGCTGGCGCGGCGCGGCGAGCTGCACCAGATCGTCAAGGACCTGTACTACCCGCCCGACACCCTGCAGCGGCTGGCGGCCCTGGCGCGCCAGGTGGGCGCCGCACACCAGGGCATCGTGCGGGCGGCCGACTTCCGCGACGCGACCGACCTGGGCCGCAAGCGGGCGATTCAGATTCTGGAATACTTCGACCGCATCGGTTTCACGCGCCGCATCGGCGACGAGCACCGATTGCGCACGGACTGCGCGCTGTTTTCGTAGGTCAACGGAAGGGCAACCATCCTGGTGGGTGGGCCGGGCTTCAAACCCGGTGGGTGGCGCCAAGCGTCGCCGGGTGGGTTCGACTCCCATGCCCTTCCGCCACCCCGGCGTCCGACGGGGCCGCCCACCGCCACACCACGCGCTTCAGGCCGCGCCTGGGATCACCGGCGCTGCCGCATGACCGATGCGTCCGCGGTGCGCCGCGCGGTCATCCTGGATACGGCAGGTACCGAAGGCGCACCCGGCATCAAGGCCGCAGCGGGATCGGTGTGGCGTGATCGATCGGCACCGCCGTGATGGCGTTCTGCGGCGAGCCTTCGATCAGCTTGTCGGAGTAGGTCAGATACACCAGCGTGTTGCGCGGCGCATCCACCATGCGCACCACGCGCAGGCGCTTGAACAGGATCGACATGCGTTCGCTGAACACCTCGTCCTCGCGCCGCAGCGGCTCCTTGAACTGCACCGGCGCCACCTGGCGACAGGCGATGGAAGCCTCGGCACGGTCTTCGGCCAGCCCCAGCCCGCCCTTGATGCCGCCGGTGCGCGCGCGCGAAACGTAGCAGGTCACCCCCTGCACCAGCGGGTCGTCGTAGGCCTCGACGACGATCTTGTGGTTGGGGCCGATCCACTGGAAGGCGGTGCTGACGTCGCCGATCTTCTGCGCCAGCGCGCCGGTGCAGGCGGTGCAAGCCAGCGCCAGCAGCACGATCCGAGAACCCTTGGTCATCGCTTCAATTCCAATAAAAAATGTTGTTGGCGCAAGTGTAGTTTGCGCCAGCAGCTATGGTTTTAATAGTGTCCCAGGGCCTGCCAGAATACCCCTCATGTCGAACGCGCCGCTGCAGCACCCTGCCGACCTGCACTACCTGATGGAGCACCAGGTGTGGGCCCGTCTGGCCGGCGACGGTACGGCCACCGTGGGCATCACCGAGCTGGGCATCCGGCTGTCGGGCGAGATCTACATGTGCCGCGCCAAGCGCATCGGTACCGAGGTGGCACAGGGCGGCACGTTGGCCGTGGTGGAGCTCGCCAAGGCCATCGTGGCGGTCAAGTCGCCGGTCACCGGCACCGTGATCGAAGCCAACGCGGCGCTGGCCGATCGCCCCCAACTGGTGCACCGCGACCCCTACGGCACCGGCTGGATCGCCCGACTGCGGCTGGCCAACTTCCAGGCCGACCAGCCGGCCCTGCTGCACGGTGACGCCGTGGCGCCGGCCATGGCGCGCCACGCCCTGGCGCATGGCCAGCAACTCGCTGGCACCACCCGCGACCCGAGCCACCCCGCACCATGAGCTTCGTCGAACACAGCGCCGCCGGCGTGGCCATTCTGCTGTGGGCCAGCGACCCGGCCCAGCCCGAACGGCTGGCCACGCCGTTCTTTCACGCCGCCGCCGCGGCCGCCATGGACGTGCCGGTGGAGATTTACTTCAGCGCCGCCAGCGTGCAGCTGCTGGTCCCGGGCGTGGCCGCCGCCCTGCGCTCCAGCCCGCAGCACGACAAGACCATCCTGGACGCGTTGCGCGAGGCGGTCACCCACGGCGCGCGCCTGCTGGCCTGCACCGACGCGCTGCACGCCCATGGCCTGGCACCGTCCGGTCTGATCCCCGAATGCCACGGCCAGGGCGGCGCGGTGCAGTTCATGGCGCGGGCGCTGGACACACGCTGGCGCACCCTGGTGTTCTGACCCCGGGTCCGGCACAACCCCGCCACCTCGCACAGCCGCCGATCGCTGCACCGGTTTCGGGCACCACACTGGTGCGACGCACCGTTTTGGTGCACCATATCCTGGCTCCGCGCATGTTTGTGGTGCAACGCGCACCCACATGTCGCACGCACCGCAGGCGTGGCGTGGCAGCACAGGCACCACAGAAGCTGGCACGGTTTCTGCTTGAACCCTGGCATCCCAACCCTTCATGGAGCCAACCCAATGAGCCACACCGCCGCCGACGTCATGACGATGATCCAGGAGCAGAACATCCGCTACATCGATCTGCGCTTCACCGACACCCGGGGCAAGGAGCAGCACGTCACGGTGCCGGTGTCTGCCTTCGACGAAGACAAGTTCAGCAGCGGGCACCCGTTCGACGGCTCGTCCATCGCAGGCTGGAAAGGCATCCAGGCGTCCGACATGCTGCTGCTGCCCGACCCTGCCACCGCCAACGTCGACCCGTTCTTCGACGACCCCACCCTGATCCTGACCTGCGACGTGCTGGAGCCGGGCGACGGCAAGCCCTACGACCGCGACCCGCGCTCGCTGGCCCGGCGCGCCGAGGCCTACCTCAAGAGCAGCGGCATCGGCGACACCGCCTACTTCGGCCCCGAGCCCGAGTTCTTCGTCTTCGACGGCGTGCGCTGGCAGGCCGACATGTCGGGCTGTTTCGTCAAGATCGACTCCGAGGAAGCCGCCTGGAACACCGGCACCGCCTACGAGCAGGGCAACCACGGCCACCGCCCGGGCGTCAAGGGCGGCTACTTCCCGGTGCCGCCGGTGGACAGCTTCCAGAACATGCGCTCGCAGATGTGCACGCTGCTCGAATCGCTGGGCATCCCGGTCGAGGTGCACCACCACGAGGTGGCCACCGCTGGTCAGATGGAGCTGGGCACCAAGTTCAGCACCCTGGTGCAGCGCGCCGACTGGCTGCAGTTGCAGAAGTACGTGATCCACAACGTGGCCCACGCCCATGGCAAGACGGCCACCTTCATGCCCAAGCCCATCGTCGGCGACAACGGCTCGGGCATGCACGTGCACCAGTCGGTGTGGAAGGACGGCCGCAACCTGTTCGCCGGCGACGGCTACGCCGGCCTGAGCGAGTTTGCGCTGTACTACATCGGCGGCATCATCAAGCACGCCCGTGCGCTCAACGCCATCACCAACCCCGGCACCAACAGCTACAAGCGCCTGGTGCCCGGCTTCGAAGCGCCGGTGAAGCTGGCCTACAGCGCGCGCAACCGCTCGGCCTCGATCCGCATCCCCTACGTGGCCAACCCCAAGGGCCGGCGCATCGAGGTGCGCTTCCCCGACCCCACCGCCAACCCCTACCTGGCCTTCTCGGCGCTGCTGATGGCGGGTCTGGACGGCGTGGAAAACCGCATCCACCCCGGCGAGGCGATGGACAAGGACCTGTACCACCTGCCGCCCGAAGAGGACGCGCTGATCCCCACCGTGTGCCACAGCCTGGATCAGGCGCTGGAGCACCTGGACAAGGACCGCGGCTTCCTGACCAAGGGCGGTGTGTTCTCCGACGCCATGATCGACGCCTACCTCGAACTCAAGATGGCCGAAGTCACGCGCTTTCGCATGACCACCCACCCGATCGAGTTCGACATGTACTACAGCCTGTAAGGAACGGGTGGCATGAAATTCACCAAGATGCATGGCCTGGGCAACGACTACGTCTACGTCAATGCCTTTGACGAAACCGTGGCCGACCCGGCGGCCATGGCCGTCGCCGTGTCACGCCCGCACTTTGGCGTCGGCGCCGACGGGCTGGTGCTGATCGGGCCCTCGGCGGAGGCCGACTTCGCGATGCGCATGTTCAACGCCGACGGCTCCGAAGGCGAAATGTGCGGCAACGCCGTGCGCTGCATCGGCAAGTACGTGCACGACCGCGGGCTGACGCGCAAGACCGAAGTCAGGCTGTCGACCCTGGGCGGCATCAAGACCCTGCAACTGCGGCTGAAGGATGGCAGCGTCGACCAGGTGACGGTGGACATGGGTGAACCGGCGTTCAGCCCGGCCAGCCTCCCGGTCGAGTGGCCCGGCGAGCGCATCGTCAACCAGCCGCTGACGATCGACGGCCAGACCCACCACATCACCTGCGTCAGCATGGGCAACCCCCATGCGGTCATCTTCGTCGACGACCCGAAGGCGATCGACGTGCACGGCATCGGCCGGCAGATCGAGAACCACCCGCTGTTCCCGCGGCGCACCAACGTCGAGTTCGTGCGCGTGCGGCGGCGCGACCTGCTGGAAATGCGGGTATGGGAGCGCGGCAGCGGTGAAACCCTGGCCTGCGGCACCGGCGCCGCGGCCAGCCTGGTGGCCGCCGTGCTGAACGGCCTGGCCGATCGCAACGCGGTGGTGCAGCTGACCGGCGGCGATCTGCAGGTCACCTGGGACAGCCGCGACAACCACGTTTACCAGACAGGCCCCGCCAGCTTCGTGTTCGATGGCGTGTGGCTCGGAGATTGAAATGCGTCTGAACCCCCACCTGGTCGCCATGCCCGGCGACTACCTGTTTGCCGAAGTGGCGCGCCGCGTCCAGGCCTATGCGCCCTCGGCACCGCGTCCGATCATCCGCCTGGGCATCGGCGACGTGACGCAGCCCCTGGCCCCCGCCATCACTCAGGCCATGGTCGAGGCGGCCCAGGAAATGGGCACGCCCGAGGGCTTTCATGGCTACCCGCCCGATCAGGGCTACCCGTTCCTGCAGCAGGCCATCATCGATGCCGACTACGCCCCCCTGGGCGTGCGGCTGGAGCTGGACGAGGTGTTCGTCACCGACGGCGCCAAGACCGACACCTCGGCCCTGCCCGAGCTGCTGGCCGCGGACGCGCGCATCGGCGTCACCGACCCGGTCTATCCGGCCTACATCGACGCCAACGCCATGGCCGGCCGGCTCGGACGCCATGAGGGCGGCGCATGGAGCGCACTGACCATCCTGCCGTGCCGGGCCGAGAACGACTTCGAGCCCGAGCTGCCGGCACAGCCGGTGGACATGCTCTACCTGTGCTACCCCAACAACCCCACCGGCACCGTGCTGACCCGCGAGCAGCTGACCCGCTTCGTCAGATACGCCCAGGACACCGGCACGCTGATCCTGTTTGACGCCGCCTACAAGGCCTACATCACCGACCCGGCGATCCCGCGCTCGATCTACGAAATCGAGGGCGCCGACCAGGTGGCGGTGGAGTGCTGTTCGTTCTCCAAGTCGGCCGGGTTCACCGGCACGCGCTGCGCCTACACCATCATCCCCAAGGCGCTCAAGGCCCGCATCGACGGCCAGTCGGTGTCGCTCAACGCGCTGTGGCGTCGCCGCGTGGCGTGCCGGCAGAACGGCGTGTCCTACCCGATCCAGCGCGCCGCCGCGGCGGCCCTGTCGCCGCAGGGGCAGCGCCAGGTGGCGGCCCAGGTGCAGACCTACATGGACAACGCCCACCACATGGTGGCGACACTCCAGGGCGCGGGCCTGCAGGTGTTCGGCGGTGTGCACGCACCCTACGTGTGGCTCAGGATTCCGGGCCAGCGCAGCTCGTGGGAGTTCTTCGACCATCTGCTGCACCAGGCTCAGGTGGTCGGCACCCCCGGGTCGGGCTTTGGCCAGGCCGGCGAAGGCTACCTGCGCCTGACCGCGTTCAACACCGCTGCCAACACGCGCGAAGCGCTCGAGCGCGTGCTGGCGGTGCTGTGACACTGTGGCGGGGCGCCCATGGCACGCCCGAACGGGCAGACCGGAGCAGCGGCGCGACGCCCCCTGTCGCCGCCGCCCCTGCACCCCCGGGGGCGGGCACGGCGGGTGCCGGCCAGGCCAGCAGCGCCCGCTACACTGACATGCCCTGCCCCCGAACCCGGTGCCGCTGACGCCCAGGCACCACGCCCCTTGGATCCGACTCGCACTGCCTTCGTCATGACCAGGTCGACCCCAAGCCCTGAGCCGCCTGCTCCCGTGGCGGCTGGTGCGGAGGCGGCACCCACTGCGATCTCCCCACAGGACCAGGAGGCCTACGATCGTCTGGCCCTGATGGTGGCGCTGGTGCGGGTCGATGGCACCTGCCTGCTGGTCAACGCGGCGCTGGAGCACGCGGTTCGGCAATCGCGCCGCAAGCTGGTGCAGGCGCGCGCGCTCGATTGGTTCGTCGACCCGGCGCCGCTGCAGGCGGCGCTTCACAGCACCGCCAGCCATCACCTGGCGGTCAGCCGCTTCGAAGGCGCCCTGTTGCGCCAGCCCCCCGGCGCGGGTGAATTGCCGGTGCATGTGGTGGTGACCCCGGTAGGACGCGGCGGCCCGGAGGGCGCGGTGATGGTCGAGATGATCGAGATCGAACGGCAGGTGCAGCTCGACCGCGAGGAGCGCGCACAGGACCTGATCCAGGCCCACCAGGAACTGCTGCGCAATCTGGCCCATGAGATCAAGAACCCGCTGGGCGGCATCCGCGGCGCCGCCCAGTTGCTGGCGATGGAATTCACCTCCCCCGAGTACGGCGAGTACACCGAGGTCATCATCCGCGAGGCCGACCGGCTGCAGGCGCTGGTCGACCGGCTGCTGGCACCGCACCGCGGCATGCCGCAGTGGAGCGACTTCAACATCCACGAGGTCTGCGAGCGCGTGCGTGCGCTGGTGCTGGCCGAGTTTCCGCGCGGCCTGCAGGTGCAGCGCGACTACGACACCTCGCTGCCGGAGCTGCGCGGCGACCGCGAGCGGCTGATCCAGGCGCTGCTCAACATCGTGCGCAACGCCGCGCAGGCGCTTGCCGCGCGCATCGTCACCGGCGATGCGCGCATCGTGCTGCGCACCCGCATCGCGCGTCAGGTCACGCTCAACGGCCGGCGCTTCCGCCTGGCGATCCAGCTGCAGGTGGAGGACAACGGCCCCGGCATCCCCCCCGCCCTGCGGGAGCGCATCTTCCAGCCGCTGGTGTCCGGCCATGCCGCCGGCAGCGGGCTGGGTCTGACGCTGGCGCAGGGGTTCATTCAACAGCATGGCGGCACGATCGAATGCGAAAGCCAGCCGGGCGCCACCCGCTTTACGCTGCTGATCCCCCTGCCCGACCCTACCGCCTGCCGCGACATCGAGGGCCCGCCATGAAGCCGATCTGGGTCGTCGACGACGATCAATCCATCCGTTTCGTACTGGAACGCGCGCTGAGCCGCGAGCACCTACCCGTGCGCAGCTTCAGCCGACCGCAGGACGTGCTCAACGAGTTCGATGCGGGGGTCGAGCCCCAGGTGCTGGTGACCGACATCCGCATGCCGGGCAGCAGCGGCATCGAGCTGCTGACCGAAGCCAAGCGCCGCCACCCCCAGCTGCCGGTCATCATCATGACCGCCTACAGCGACCTCGACAGCGCGGTGGGCGCGTTTCGCAGCGGCGCCTTCGAGTACCTGCCAAAACCCTTCGACGTCAACCGCGCGGTCGAACTGATTCGCCGCGCCGCCGAAGACCACAGCCTGCGCGATCAGCCGCACGCCGACGACAGCGATCAGCAGCCCCTGATGCTGGGCGAGGCGCCGGCCATGCAGGAGGTGTTTCGCGCCATCGGACGGCTCAGCCAAAGTGAAAGCACGGTGCTCATCACCGGCGCCAGCGGCACCGGCAAGGAGCTGGTGGCGCTGGCCCTGCACCGTCACAGTCCGCGGGCGCGCGGGCCGTTCGTGGCCATCAACACGGCCGCCATCCCCAAGGACCTGCTGGAGAGCGAGCTGTTCGGCCATGAACGCGGCGCCTTCACCGGCGCGCAGGCCATGCGGCGCGGTCGCTTCGAGCAGGCCGCCGGCGGCACCCTGTTCCTGGACGAAATCGGCGACATGCCGCTGGAGTTGCAGACCCGCCTGCTGCGCGTGCTGAGTGACGGGCAGTTCTATCGGGTCGGCGGCCACCAGCCGCTGCGGGCCGACACCCGGGTGATCGCCGCCACGCACCAGGATCTCGAAGAGCGCGTGCGCCAGGGCACCTTCCGGGAAGACCTGTTCCACCGCCTCAACGTCATTCGACTGCGGCTGCCGCCGCTCAATGAGCGACGCGAAGACATCCCCCTGCTGACGCGCCATTTTCTTGCCCGCAGCGCACGCGAGCTGGGGGTGGAGAGCAAGCACATCAGCCCCGCCGCGCTGGAACGGCTGACGCAGTTCGACTTTCCCGGCAACGTGCGCCAGCTGGAAAACCTGTGCCGCTGGCTGACGGTGATGGCCCCTGGCCAGCGGATCGAGGCGGAAGACCTGCCGGCCGACCTGCTGCCGCGTGGTGAGCCACGTCCGCTGACGGGCGAAGAGAAGGCGACGGCGGCCATCACGCCACCCCACCCCGACGCCCCATCCAGCGCCGCCGCGCCCGCCGACTGGACGGTGGCCCTGGCTCAGGAGGCACGCACCCGGCTGACGGCCGGTGAGTCCGGGGTGTGGGACAGCCTGGCGGGTCGCTTCGAAGCGGCGCTGCTGCACACCGCCCTGGGGTTGACCCACGGGCGCCGCGCCGAGGCCGCCCAGAAGCTCGGCATCGGACGCAACACCATCACCCGCAAGATCCAGGAGCTGGGACTCGATGACTGAACGCTCGCCACGCCCTGCGGCACGCCCCCACACGCGCAGGCGGCGCGAGCCCACGGTCAGACCCGCGCCCTGAACAAGTCAAGTGGGAGCGAACCCCTTCTTGTCCACCTTCTGAACGCTTCCCATGGCGCGCCTGCCCCGCCTTGTGCTGCCCGGCCAGCCCCATCTGGTGCTCCAACGCACGCTGGACCACCGTCCCGCCTTCGTCGACGACGAGGATCGTGCGCAGTTCATGGTCGTGCTGCGCACCGCCCTGGAAACGGAAGCGGTGCAGTTGCACGCCTTTGCACTGCGCGACCACGAGTTGCTGTTTCTGGTCACGCCGGACCAGCCCGACGCGCTGGCGCGGCTGATGCAGGCCATCGGTCGGCGCTACGTGACGGCCTACAACCGGCGGCACGCACGCAGCGGCCCGCTGTGGGACGGGCGGTTTCGCACCAGTGCCGTGGAACCCGGGGAACACACCCTGACCGCCATGACCTGGATCGAGCAGGCCACGCTGACACCTGGCATCACCAGCGCGCCGCACCATGCCGGGACACAGCCCAACCCCCTGATCACCGACCCGCCCGAATACTGGCAACTCGGCAACACCCCCTTCGAACGCGAATCGGCCTGGCGGGAGCGCCTTGCACGCGGCGTGGCCGGCACCACGGAGGCGCGGCTGCGCCGCCTGGTGCTGGGCGGCTGGGCACTGGGCTCGCCCGAATTCATCTGCAGCGCGGATGCCACCGGGCGACCCGCGGCCCCACGCCGACCTGGGCGCCCCAAGCGCGCCGCCAGCAACCCGCGCTGAGCGCCCGCGTCCGTCGGCGGCACCTGGTGAACACCAGCGGCGGTCGACAAAAAAGCCGTTTCATAACCAACACTTACGTCACCATCGGTCGCACCCGAGATCAGGCGGCGCACCATTGGTACACCCTTAGTTGTTATGTCCCCCATTTTTATGAAATCCAACCTTTTGACATTTATTTATGTTCCGACCCCGTTTTATATTTCTTGTAGTCCCCGTTTGCGCATGCTAGCCTCCATGCCTCATCACGCCCACGTTGGAGTCAAGCCTTGAGCCACCCGCTCCCCGCCCCCCACGAAGAAATCCTCGCCGCCGCTGCCGGCGGTCTGTACCAGCCCACGCACGAACACGACGCCTGCGGGGTCGGCTTCATCGCCCACATCAAGGGCCACAAGACGCACGACGTCGTCACCCAGGGGTTGCGCATCCTGCACAACCTTGACCATCGAGGCGCCGTGGGCGCCGACAAGCTGATGGGCGACGGCGCCGGCATCCTGATCCAGATCCCCGACGAGTACTACCGCGCCGAGATGGCGGCACAGGGCGTCACCCTGCCCCCGCCGGGCGAGTACGGCGTCGGCATGATCTTCCTGCCCAAGGAACACGCTTCGCGCCTGGCCTGCGAGCACGAACTCGAGCGCGCCGTGCGCGACGAAGGTCAGGTCCTGCTCGGCTGGCGCGACGTGCCGGTCGACCGCGACATGCCGATGAGCCCGACGGTGCGCGCCAAGGAGCCGGTGATCCGTCAGATCTTCATCGGCCGCGGTCGCGACGTCATCGTGCCGGATGCGCTGGAGCGCAAGCTCTATGTGATCCGCAAGACCGCCAGCGCCGCCATCCAGCGGCTGCGGCTGACACACAGCCACGAATACTACGTGCCCAGCATGAGCTGCCGCACCGTCATCTACAAGGGCCTGCTGCTGGCCGACCAGGTGGGTCAGTACTACAGGGACCTGGCCGACCCGCGCACGGTCTCGGCACTGGCGCTGGTGCACCAGCGTTTTTCGACCAACACCTTCCCCGAATGGCCGCTGGCCCACCCCTACCGCTTCGTCGCCCACAACGGCGAGATCAACACCGTCAAGGGCAATTTCAACTGGATGCGCGCACGCGAGGGCGTGATGCGCTCGCCCGTGCTGGGCGAGGACCTGCAGAAGCTCTACCCGATCTCCTTCGAAGGCCAGAGCGACACCGCCACCTTCGACAACGCGCTGGAACTTCTGGTGTCGGCCGGCTACCCGCTGGCCCAGGCCATGATGATGATGATCCCCGAGGCCTGGGAACAGCACGAGACCATGGACGAACGCCGGCGCGCGTTCTACGAATACCACGCCGCCATGCTGGAGCCGTGGGACGGCCCGGCCGCCATGGTGTTCACCGACGGCAAGCAGATCGGTGCCACGCTCGACCGTAACGGCCTGCGACCGGCGCGCTACATCGTCACCGACGACGACCACGTCATCATGGCCAGTGAAAGCGGCGTGCTGCCGATCCCCGAGAGCCGGATCGTCAGCAAGTGGCGCCTGCAGCCCGGCAAGATGTTCCTGATCGATCTGGAACAGGGTCGCATCGTCAACGACGAAGAGCTCAAGACCCTGCTGTCCAACGCCCGCCCATACCGGCAGTGGATCGAAAACGTCCGCGTGCGCCTGGCCGACACCCCGAGCGACGGCGCGCGCCCCAGCTACACCGAAACGCTGCTCGATCGCCAGCAGGCCTTCGGCTACACGCAGGAGGACATCAAGTTCCAGCTGCTGCCCATGGCCCAGCAGGGCGAGGAAGCCATTGGCTCGATGGGCAACGACACACCGCTGGCGGTGCTGTCGGACAAGAACAAGCCGCTGTACAACTACTTCAAGCAGCTGTTCGCTCAGGTCACCAACCCGCCGATCGACCCGATCCGCGAAGCCATCGTGATGTCGCTGCACAGCTTCATCGGCCCCAAGCCGGACCTGCTGGACATCAATGCGGTCAACCCGCAGATGCGGCTGGAGGTCGAGCAGCCCATTCTGGACTTCGACGACATGGCGCGCCTGCGCGCGATCGAGCGGCACACCGGCGGCAAGTTCAAGACCTACACGATCGACATCACCTACCCGCTGTCCTGGGGCCGCGAAGGCGTGGAAGCCAAGCTGGCCTCGCTGTGTGCCGAGGCGCTCGATGCCATCCGTGGCGGGCACAACATCCTCGTCATCAGCGATCGCCGCATGGACCGAGACCACATCGCCATCCCGGCGTTGCTGGCCCTGTCGGCCATTCACCACCACCTGGTGCATGCGGGACTGCGCACCACCGCCGGCCTGGTGGTGGAAACCGGCAGTGCGCGCGAAGTGCACCACTTTGCGGTGTTGGCCGGCTACGGCGCCGAAGCGGTGCACCCGTACCTGGCGATGGAAACGCTGACCGCCCTGCACGAAGCGGCGCCCGAGGGGCCTTCGCCCAAGAAGGCGATCCAGAACTACGTCAAGGCGATTGGCAAGGGGCTGTCCAAGATCATGTCCAAGATGGGCATCAGCACCTACATGTCGTATTGCGGATCCCAGATCTTCGAAGCCATCGGCCTGAAAGAGGACTTTGTCGCCAAGTACTTCCGTGGCACCGCCACCCAGGTGGGCGGCATCGGTGTGTTCGAAGTGGCCGAAGAAGCGCTGCGCCAGCACCTGGCCGCGTTCGGCGACGACCCGACGCTGCAGAACATGCTCGACGCCGGGGGCGACCTGGCCTGGCGCACCCGCGGCGAGGAACACATGTGGACGCCGGACGCCATCGCCAAGCTTCAGCACAGCGTGCGCGGCGGCAAGTGGGACACCTACAAGGAGTACGCGCAGATCATCAACGACCAGAGCCGCCGCCACATGACGCTGCGCGGCCTGTTCGAGTTCAAGGTCGACCCGGCCCGCGCCATCCCGCTCGATCAGGTGGAGCCCGCCGCCGAGATCGTCAAGCGCTTTGCCACCGGCGCCATGTCGCTCGGTTCGATCAGCACCGAAGCCCACACCACGCTGGCGCTGGCCATGAACCGCATCGGCGGCAAGAGCAACACCGGTGAAGGCGGCGAAGACCCGGCGCGCTATCGCAACGAACTCAAGGGCATCCCGATCGCCGCCGGCACCCGCGTCAGCGAGGTGATCGGCAGCCGCGTCATCGAATCCGACTACGCCATGCAGGCCGGCGACAGCCTGCGCAGCCGGATCAAGCAGGTGGCTTCCGGGCGTTTTGGTGTGACGGCCGAGTACCTGGTTTCGGCCGACCAGATCCAGATCAAGATGGCCCAGGGGGCCAAGCCCGGCGAAGGCGGCCAACTGCCCGGGGGCAAGGTGTCGGAGTACATCGGCTTTCTGCGCTACAGCGTCCCCGGGGTGGGTCTGATCAGCCCGCCACCGCACCATGACATCTACTCCATCGAAGACCTGGCCCAGCTCATCCACGACCTGAAGAACGTCAACCCGCAGGCCTCCATCAGCGTCAAACTGGTCAGCGAAGTGGGCGTCGGCACCATCGCCGCCGGCGTCGCCAAGTGCAAGGCCGACCATGTGGTGATTGCCGGCCACGACGGCGGCACCGGTGCCTCGCCCTGGTCCAGCATCCGCCATGCCGGCACGCCGTGGGAGCTGGGGTTGGCCGAGACCCAGCAGACCCTGGTGCTCAACCGCCTGCGCAGCCGCATCCGCGTGCAGGCCGACGGGCAAATGAAAACCGGGCGTGACGTCGTGATCGGCGCGCTGCTGGGCGCCGACGAGTTCGGCTTCGCCACCGCACCCCTGGTGGCCGAGGGCTGCATCATGATGCGCAAGTGCCACCTCAACACCTGCCCGGTCGGCGTGGCCACCCAGGATCCGGTGCTGCGCCGCAGGTTCTCGGGCAAGCCCGAGCACGTCATCAACTACTTCTTCTTCGTCGCCGAAGAAGTGCGCACCATCATGGCGCAGCTGGGCCTGCGCCGCTTCGACGAACTGATCGGGCGCGCCGATCTGCTCGATACGCGCAGAGCCATCACCCACTGGAAGGCCCAGGGGCTGGACTTCAGCCGTGTGTTCCACCAACCGGCGGTGCCGTCGGAAGTGCCGCGGCTGCAGACGGAAACGCAGGACCACGGCCTGGCCCGCGCCCTGGACCACAAGTTCATCGAGCGTTGCCAGCCGGCGCTGGAGCGCGGCGAGCGGGTCCAGTTGATGGACGAGGTGCGCAACGTGCATCGCAGCGTGGGCGCCATGCTGTCGGGCGAGCTGGTGCGCCGCCACCCCGAAGGGCTGCCCGACCACACCGTCGTGATGCAGCTCGAAGGCACGGGTGGCCAGAGCTTCGGCGCCTTCCTGGCGCGCGGCGTCACCCTGCATCTGATCGGTGACGCCAACGACTACACCGGCAAGGGCCTGTCGGGCGGACGCATCGTGGTGCGGCCGAGCATCGACTTCCGCGGCGACGCCACCCGCAACATCATCGTCGGCAACACCGCGCTCTACGGCGCCACCAGCGGCGAAGCCTTCTTCCGCGGCGTGGCGGGCGAACGCTTCGCGGTGCGCCTGTCGGGCGCCACCGCCGTGGTGGAAGGCACCGGCGACCACGGCTGTGAATACATGACCGGCGGCACCGTGGTGGTGCTGGGCAGTACCGGCCGCAACTTCGCCGCCGGCATGAGCGGTGGCGTGGCCTACGTGTTCGACGAGGACGGTCGCTTCAGCGAACGTTGCAACACCAGCATGGTGGCCCTCGAGAAGGTGCCGCCGCGCGACGCCCAGGAAGGCATCGCCGCCGGCTGGCACCGCGCCATGGCCGATGAGGACCTGCTGCGCAAGCTGATCGAGGAGCATCTGCGCTGGACGGGTTCGCTGCGCGCGCGCGAAATCCTCGATCACTGGGCCGATTCACGCGCACGCTTTGTCAAGGTGATGCCGCGTGAGTACCAGCGGGTGCTCTCGGCGCATGCCGAACAGGCCGCCATCGCCACCGCCGACAGCGCGCTGGTGAGGGCAAAGGCCAGCGCCGCGCTGGCATCGGGTCAATGACAACCATTCAAGCAAGACAGCATCATGGGAAAGATCACCGGCTTTCTGGAATTCGAACGCATCGAGGAACGCAGCGAGGCCGTGCCGGCGCGACTGAAGACCTGGAAGGAGTTCGTCATCGGCCTGGACGGCGCGCAGGCGCGCACGCAGGCGGCACGCTGCATGGATTGCGGCACCCCGTTCTGCAACCACGGCTGCCCGGTCAACAACCTGATTCCGGACTTCAACGACCTCATCTATCACGACGACTGGCGCCGTGCCATCGACGTGCTGCACCAGACCAACAACTTCCCCGAGTTCACCGGGCGCGTCTGCCCGGCACCCTGCGAAGCCGCCTGCACGCTCAACATCAATGACGACGCCGTCGGCATCAAGAGCATCGAGCACGCCATCATCGACCGCGCCTGGGCCGAAGGCTGGGTGACGCCGCAGCCGGCGGCCATCAAGACCGGCAAGAAGGTGGCGGTGATCGGCTCCGGACCGGCCGGGCTGGCGGCGGCCCAGCAGCTTGCCCGCGCCGGGCACGCGGTGACGGTGTTCGAAAAGAACGCCCAGCCTGGCGGCCTGCTGCGCTATGGCATTCCGGATTTCAAGCTGGACAAGGGCCACATCGACCGCCGCATCGCGCAGATGAGCGCCGAGGGTGTGGTGTTCCGCACCGGCGTGCTGGTCGGCGAGCTGGACCCGGACAGCAAGATCACCCGTCACGGCGAACAAACGCTCAGCGCCGAGCAGTTGCTGGCCGAGTTCGATGCGGTACTGCTGGCCGGTGGCAGTGAGGTCAGCCGTGACCTGCCGGTGCCGGGTCGCGCGCTCGACGGCGTGCACTTCGCGATGGAGTTCCTGCCGCAGCAGAACCGGGTGGTGGCCGGTGACAACCTCAAGGGGCAGATTCATGCCAAGGGCAAGCACGTGATCGTCATCGGTGGTGGCGACACCGGCAGCGACTGTGTCGGCACCAGCAACCGGCAGGGCGCTGCCAGCGTCACCCAGTTCGAGCTCATGCCCATGCCGCCCGAGCAGGAGGACAAGCCCCTGACCTGGCCGTACTGGCCCTACCGCCTGCGCACCAGTTCCAGCCACGAAGAAGGTTGCGAGCGCCAGTTCGCCATCGCCACCAAGGAATTCGTCGCCGGCACCGGCAAGGACAAGGGACGCATCGTCGGGCTGAAGACGGTCGAGGTCGAATGGGCCGGCGGCAAGATGACCGAGGTCCCGGGCACCGAAAAGACCTGGAAGGCCGATCTGGTGCTGCTGGCGATGGGCTTCGTGCACCCGGTCGGCCGTGTGCTGGACGCCTTCGGCATCGACAAGGATGCGCGCGGCAACGCCCGCGCCGGCACCGATGTGGTCCACGGTTACCGCACCAGTGTGGAGCGCGTGTTTGCCGCCGGCGACATGCGTCGCGGCCAGAGCCTGGTCGTCTGGGCCATCCGCGAAGGC
>JADLIA010000077.1 GCA_020848515.1 Rubrivivax sp.
GACGAGCAGCGCCAGCGTGTGGCCGGGCGCGACTTCTGGGTCGGTCACTGGCACGCCCACGAGGTGGTGGCGGTGCTGTCCGGGGTGGGCAAGGTGGCGGCGGCCACCACCGCCACGCTGCTGATCGAACGCTTCGGCGTCGACGCCCTGCTGTTCACCGGCACCGCCGGTGGGCTGGGCGACGGCGTTCGGGTCGGCGATCTGGTGCTGGCCGGCGAGTTCCTGCAGCACGACATGGACGCCTCGCCGCTGTTTCCGCGCTTCGAGGTGCCGCTGTACGGCCGCGCGCGCTTTGCCACCGACGCTGCGCTGTCGGCGCGCCTGGGCGCCGCCGCGCGCCAGGTGCTGGCCCGCGCCAGCGACACGCTGGGCGCCCATGCCGTGGCCGAATTCGCCCTGCACGCGCCGGCCGTGCACCGCGGCCTGGTCGTCAGCGGCGACCGCTTCGTCGCCACCAGCGCCGAAAGCGCGGCGCTGCGCCAGGCGCTGCCCGAGGCGCTGGCGGTGGAAATGGAGGGCGCCGCCGTGGCCCAGGTGTGTCACGACTACGGGCTGCCCTTCGCCGCCCTGCGCACGGTGAGCGACCGCGCCGACGACAGCGCCCACGTCGATTTCATGCGCTTCATCGACCAGGTGGCCAGCCGCTACAGTGCCGCGGTGCTGGAAGCGTTTTTTGCAGAACTATGATTTCGATAGCTGCTGGCGCTTGACCCGAGCGCGCCAGAGGCCGATTTGACCTTCAAACCGAGGAATCACTTCAGCCAGCCACGGCGGCGGAAATACCACATCGGCACCAGGGCGCTGGCGATCATCAGCGCGATGGCATAGGGATAGCCGAGCTGCCAGTCCAGCTCCGGCATGGCCTTGAAGTTCATGCCGTAGATGCTGGCCACCAGGGTGGGCGGCAGCAGGGCCACGCTGGCCACCGAGAACAGCTTGATGATCTTGTTCTGGTTGATGTTGATGAAGCCGACCGTGGCGTCCATCAGGAAGTTGATCTTGTCGAACAGGAAGGTGGTGTGGCCGTCCAGCGAATCGAGGTCGCGCTGGATCTGGCGCGCCTCCTCGAACTGCTCGGCGTCCAGCATGCGGCTGCGCATCAGAAAGCTGACCGCGCGCCGCGTGTCCATCACGTTGCGGCGGATGCGCCCGTTCATGTCCTCCTGCCGCGCGATGGTGGCCAGCACCTCGCTGGCCACTTCGTCGGTCACGCTTTCGTCCAGCACCATCTTGCCGGCGGCTTCCAGCTCGTCGTAGATTTCCTCCAGCGCGTCGGCCGAGTATTCGGCGTCGCCGTCGAACAGCGCCAGCAGCACGTCCTTGGCGTCTTCCAGCAGGCCCGGCATGCGGCGCGCGCGCATGCGCAGCAGACGAAACGCCGGCACCGATTCGTCGTGGATCGAAAACAGCACGCCGTGGCTGCGCAGCTGGTCGTTCGACTGGTTCAGGATGAAGGCCACGCGCAGCTGGCGCGGCGTGTCGGAGTCGGCCAGCAGGAAGTCGCTGCGGATGTGCAGCTCGCCGTTGTCTTCCTCGTAGAAGCGCGCCGACTCTTCCAGGTCGTCGTCGATGGCGTCCTCGGGGATGGACAGGCCGTAGTACTGCTTGACCCAGCGCTTTTCTTCCGGCGTGGGGTCTTCCAGATCGACCCAGATCGGCCGGTAGCGCGACAGGCTCTCCAGCGCTTCGATCTCTTCCTGAAACAACCGCCCGTTGGACAGCGTGAATACGTTCAGCATGGCAGGACTCCCTGGGCTTGACGGGGCGGCGTGGCGGAGGTGGCGGTGGCTTTCGGCCCCCCGTGCCAGCGCATGCCAGGGAGACGAAAGCTAGCGACTCGGGGCGGGTTCCAAGGCGGGCTTTCGTGCTTGATGATCGAAGCCTGCGATTATCGCATCGGCCGGCGCCGCGTGGCGCTGGCCGGGGCGGGCAGTTTCTTGACGGCGATCGCCTGCCGCGATCGGCAAACCGGCGCAGACTGGTTTAGCATGGCATCGACGGGCAAGCCATGCCATGCGCGCCGCCCGGGCGGGTCGCGGAACGCTTCCGCGGTCCTTTGTCAGTGGAAGAAGGAGGTTCTTCATGAATATGACCATCAGCGGACACCACCTGGAAATCACGCCTGCGCTGCGCAGCTACGTGAGCACCAAGCTGGATCGGGTGATCCGGCACTTCGATCAGGTGGTGGATGTCAAGGTGTTACTGTCGGTCGAGAACCAGAAGGAAAAGGACAAGCGTCAGCGCGCCGAATGCCGCATCGGCGTCAAGGGCAACGATCTGTTTGCCGAGAGCAGTCATGAAGACCTGTACGCCGCCGTGGACGAGCTGGTCGACAAGCTGGATCGCCAGGTCGCCCGCTACAAGGAAAAGCAGCAGTCGCACGACAAGAACACCGCCGTCAAGCATTTGATGTAGGATGCTGTAACAATAACGAGCGGAAACCGTAGACTCCAGATTGCAAGCCGTCCTGACGTCGTCAGGCGGCTTTCTTTTTCGGCGGTGCGCCGCCGCGGTCTGACCGCACGCGGCGCATCTGGGCGGCAACACCCTCGACGAGCGTGAAACACCGCGTGCATTTTTGGCGTCGGCGGCGATTTCGGGCCGCCGCGGCGGTCACCGGCCATCCGTCGGCGCATAATCCGCGTCCAGACCCATGAACCGTCTCGCATCCATCCTCCCGGAGGCCCAGGTCCTCGTCGGCGTCGAAGCCACCAGCAAGAAGCGCGCGTTCGAGGAAGCCGGCCTGCTGTTCGAAAGCCTGCACGGTCTGTCGCGGGCGCTCATCACCGACAGCCTGTTCGCGCGCGAGCGGCTGGGCTCGACCGGCCTGGGCCATGGCGTGGCCATTCCGCACGGCCGCATCAAGGGCCTGAAGGCGCCCATGGCGGCGGTGCTGCGGCTGGCGCAGCCGATCGGCTTCGACGCGCCCGACGAACAGCCCGTCAGCCTGCTGATCTTCCTGCTGGTGCCCGAAGCGGCGACGCAAAAGCACCTGGAAATCCTGTCCGAAATCGCCGAACTGCTGAGCGACGCCAGCCTGCGCGAACGCATCAAGGGCGCCACCTCGGCACCCGAGCTGCACGGCCTGATCGCCCACTGGCAATCGGGCCAGCCGGTGGCCCAGGCCTGAAGCGCGCCGCCGCCATCGTCCGCGCTGCCCCAGACCGAGTGCGGCCCACGCCATGAAGCCTTCCGCCATCAGCGCCGACGTGCTGTTCGAAGACCACCGCGCCGTACTGCGCTGGCAGTGGATGGCGGGGCTGGAAGCGTCGGAGCGGCGCTTCGACGAGATCGCCGTGCGCGCCGCGCGCTCCGGCGCCGACCTGGTCGGCTACCTGAACTACATCCACCCTTACCGTGTGCAGGTGCTGGGTGAGCGTGAGGTCGCCTACCTGACCAACGCCTCGTCCGAGGACTGCGCGCGCCGCATCGCCCGCATCGTCACGCTGGAGCCGCCAGTGCTGGTGCTGTGCGACGGCCAGAACCCGCCCGAGGCACTGACGGCGCTGTGCGAGCGGGCGCACATTCCGCTGTTTGCGACCCAGGAATCGGCGGCCTTCGTGGTCGACGTGCTGCGCGCCTACCTGTCGCGCCATTTCGCCGACCGCACCACCATGCACGGCGTGTTCATGGACATCCTGGGCCTGGGCGTGCTGATCACCGGCGAATCCGGCCTGGGCAAGAGCGAGCTGGGGCTGGAGCTGATCTCGCGCGGCAACGGCCTGGTGGCCGACGACGCGGTCGATCTGTTTCGCATCAACCAGACCACCATCGAAGGCCGCTGCCCCGAGCTGCTGCGCAACCTGCTGGAAGTGCGCGGCATCGGCCTGCTCGACATTCGCGCCATCTTCGGCGAAACCGCCGTGCGCCGCCACATGCGTCTGCGCCTGATCGTGCACCTGGTGCGGCGCGAAACGCTGGAGCGCGACTACGAACGCCTGCCCTACGAGCCGCTGACCCAGGAGGTGCTGGGCGTGCCGATCCAGAAGGTGGTGATCCAGGTGGTGGCCGGCCGCAACATCGCCGTGCTGGTGGAGGCGGCGGTGCGCAACCACATCCTGCAGCTGCGCGGCATCGACACCTACCAGGAGTTCGTCGAGCGCCACCGGCGCGCCATGGAACAGGGCAGCAGCGCCTGAACCTGGAAACGGCAGTTGATCGCTTGTCAACTTCGGGCAGACCGCATCGATGCAGGGTCTGGCGGCTGCCATGGCCTTCACCTCCTGGGTGAGCACGCTGCGCGCCCACCCGCACTGCGCTCGCCGCGCCATGCGGCGTTGCTCCTTCTTGCGGGCAGGAGCCCGCGCCGGCGTCGCCCTTGCAGGGCGCAGCCCAGCCAGAGGCTGGGCCCGTTCGCGTCGTCCCAAGGCGCGTAGGCGCCTTGGGAGCCGCCGCGCTCACCCTTGCCTGGCACGCCGATCACGGCAAGGGCGGGCGCGTCCAACTGCCGGTTCTAGGTTCCACGACCGTTGCCAGGCCGCGTCAGGCCCCCAGATTACTATCAAATAAATAGCTGTTGGCGCTTGCTGCGAGCTGCCTGGAAGCCTGTTTGACCAGGTATTCAGCGGCGCGTGGCCGGCGCGCCGCTGCCGCGGTGCGGGCAGTTGGCCTTGGTGCAGTGCGCGTACAGGCTCAGCGCATGGTCGACGAGGGTGAAGCCGCGCGCCTTGGCCACCGCCGTCTGGCGCTTCTCGATCTCGGGGTCGTGGAATTCCTCCACGTGGCCGCAGTCCAGGCACACCAGGTGGTCGTGGCGCTGCTCTTCGCGCAGCTCGTAGACCGCCTTGCCGACCTCGAAATGGTTGCGGCTCAGCAGGCCGGCCTGCTCGAACTGCGTCAGCACCCGGTAGACGGTGGCCAGCCCGATGTCCGACTGCTCGGCCAGCAGGTGGCGATAGACGTCTTCCGCCGTCATGTGGCGCTGCTCGGCCTTCTGGAAAATTTCCAGGATCTTCAGGCGCGGCAGCGTGGCCTTCAGGCCGGTGCTCTTGAGTTCGTCGATGTTGTCCATGGCCGAAAGGGTGCGGCCGGCCCGCCCGGGACCGCCGCTACAATGACCGGCCGTATTGTGCATGAGCGGACACGCATGCCTGTTTCCTCCTTTTTTCATGTCCGCGCGATCGCGCGGGTCATGCCGGTCGTGCTGGCGGCGGCGCTGGGCGCCTGCAGCAGCTTCGACCAGGGCACGCGCAACCTGGCCGACGCCCTGACGCTGTACCGGCCCGAGGTGGTGCAGGGCAATTTCGTGTCGCGCGAGCAGGTGGGCGCGCTGCAGCCCGGCATGACGCGCCTGCAGGTGCGCGACATCCTGGGCACGCCGCTGATCACCAGCCTGTTCCACGAGCAGCGCTGGGACTACGTGTTCACCATGCAGCGCCAGGGCGTGGCGCCGCAGCGCTACCGCCTGACGGTGTTCTTCAACGGCGACGTGCTGGAGCGCTTCGACGGTGACGACATGCCCAGCGAAACCGAATTCGTGCAGCGCATCGGCCGCGAACGCAAGCTCAAGGTGCCGGTGCTCGAGGCCAGCGAAGAGCAGCTCGCCAAGTTCCCGACCAGTTCCCCCGGCGGGGCCGATGGCGCCGCCGACGCCGCCGAGACGGCCCAGCCGGCCGCCAGCTACCCACCCCTGGAGCCGGCGCGCTGAGGCGCACCGGCGGCGCGGCCTCGGCTGGCCGCATCTTCACGTCCTGATTCGCCCATGACCGACACCTCCACCTCGCTGCGCGTGGCCATTGCCGGCGCCACCGGCCGCATGGGCCAGATGCTGATCGATGCCGTGCGCGCCGCGGGCGACTGCACGCTGTCGGGTGCACTCGAGCGCGCCGACAGCCCGGCGCTGGGCCAGGATGCCGGCGCCCATGCCGGCTGGGCCTCGGGCGTGACCATCACCGCCGATCTGGACGCCGGCCTGCGCGGCGCCGCGGTGCTGATCGACTTCACGCGCCCCGAAGCCACCCTGGCGCACCTGGCCGTCTGCCAGCGCCTGGGCGTGGCGATGGTGATCGGCACCACCGGTTTCACCGATGCGCAGAAGGCCGCCATCGCCGCTGCCGCGCGCGACATCGCCATCGTCATGGCGCCCAACATGAGCGTGGGCGTCAACGTCACCCTCAAGCTGCTGGAGATGGCCGCCCGCGCGCTGTCCACCGGCTACGACATCGAGGTGATCGAGGCGCATCACCGCCACAAGGTCGACGCCCCCAGCGGCACGGCGCTGCGCATGGGCGAGGTGATCGCCGCCGCGCTGGGGCGCGACCTCAACGACTGCGCGGTGTACGAGCGCGTCGGCCACACCGGCGAGCGCGACCCTTCCAGCATCGGCTTTGCCACCATCCGCGGTGGCGACATCGTGGGCGATCACACGGTGCTGTTCGCCGGCACCGGCGAGCGCATCGAGATCAGCCACAAGTCCAGCAGCCGCGCCGGCTACGCCCAGGGCAGCCTGCGCGCGGCGCGCTTTCTGGCCGGCCGGGCCAGCGGCCTGTACGACATGGCCGACGTACTGGGCCTGTAACCGTCGCATTTTTCGCGAACCATGAACCTGCAATCCGTTTTTTCCCAGAGCGACGCCATCGGCAAGGCCGTGGCCATCCTGCTGCTGCTGATGTCCATCGCCAGCTGGGTGGTGATCCTGTGGAAGGCCTGGATGCTGCGGCGCGCCGGCGGCGACGTGGTGCGCGGCGTGGCCGCCTTCTGGCAGGCGCCGACGCTGGACGAAGCGGCCAGCCGCGTCGGCGGCTTCGACCGCGGCCAGTTGGTGCTGCCGCTGATCCAGGCCACGCAGCTGCCGGCCGGCGACACGCTGGCGGCCGCGGGCGACCGCGCGCAGCAACTCACGCGCACGCTGCGCGACGCGCTGCACGCCGTCATGGGGCGCCTGCAGTTCGGCCAGGTGCTGCTGGCCACCATCGGCTCGACCGCGCCCTTCGTCGGCCTGCTGGGCACGGTGTGGGGCATCTATCACGCCCTGACCGGCATCGCCGGTTCGGGGCAGATCAGCATCGAGCGCGTGGCCGGCCCGGTGGGCGAGGCCCTGATCATGACCGCCGCCGGCCTGGCGGTGGCGATCCCGGCGGTGCTGGCCTACAACTGGTTCGGCCGCGTCATCGGCCGCATCGAGGCCGAGCTGGAAGGCTTTGCGCGCGACCTGCGCGAAATGCTGAAATGACCGCCCTGAGTCGCTTCGCGCCTTCCCCCCTGACAGGGGGAACGACGCCTGTGGCCGGCGCAGGTCCGGCCACGGCGTTTCTGGCCTGGCCTGCTCCGCGGCCCTTCGCTGCGTGCTGCTGCGCGCACGCCTGAGGTTCACCCATGGCATTCGGCAGACTCGAACGCACCAAGGGCAGCGAGCCCATGAGCGACATCAACGTCACGCCGCTGGTGGACGTGATGCTGGTGCTGGTGGTGATTTTCATCATCACCGCGCCGCTGCTGGCCAGCTCGATCCGGCTGGACCTGCCCAAGACCGACGGCGCCAAGCCGGGCGATCCGCCCAAGTTCGTCACCGTGGTGGTGGACAAGAGCGGCCAGGCCTTCTTCGAGGACAAGCCGGTGTCCCAGGCCCAGCTGTCGGTGGCGCTGCAGCAGGCGCGCCTGGACAACCCCGACACCGAGGTGCAGCTGCGCGCCGACCAGGGCGTGCCCTACGGCCGCGTGGTCGAGGTGATGGGCGAAGCGCAGAAGGCGGGCCTGAACCGCATCGGCTTCGTGGCCGAATCGCCGGCTGCGGGCGAGGCGCCCCAGCCGGCCGCCTCGCGCTGATGTTTCTGCATCATTTTGGGCTTTTGCGCCCGCCCAGCGTGCGCAAGCAGCTATATAAATCATAGTAAACGGAAGCGCCGTGCGTGCCGCGGTCGGCCGCACGCGCACCTACAATCGCCTCCCATGCAAGAAAAATTCGACCCTCAGGCCGTCGAGCGCGCCGCCCACGCCCACTGGCAGGCCACCGACGC
>JADLIA010000078.1 GCA_020848515.1 Rubrivivax sp.
AGCGGCCAGGTAGGGCGTGAGCAGGCACCAACGCCCCGATTTCGGATAATGGCCGGTTGCCCTGCGCCCGGGGCCGTCCGCCATGAACGATCTCGCCGCCCCTGACTTGTCCGATGCCGAAGGCCTGCCGCTGGCCGCCGCGCTGCGCCAGCCGCGCATCAGCGTGCGCGGAGCGCGCACGCACAACCTCAAGAACATCGACATCGACATTCCCAAGGACCGGCTGGTGGTGATCACCGGCCTGTCGGGCTCGGGCAAGTCGTCGCTGGCCTTCGACACGCTGTACGCCGAGGGCCAGCGCCGCTATGTGGAAAGCCTGTCGGCCTATGCGCGGCAGTTTCTGCAGCTGATGGACAAGCCCGACGTCGACCTGATCGAGGGCCTGTCGCCCGCCATCGCCATCGAGCAGAAGGCCACCAGCCACAACCCGCGCTCGACCGTGGGCACGGTGACCGAGATCCATGACTACCTGCGCCTGCTGTTTGCGCGCGCCGGCACGCCCCACTGCCCCGAACACGACCTGCCGCTCACGGTGCAGACCGTCAGCCAGATGGTCGACGCCACGCTGGCCCTGCCGCAAGACACGCGCGTCATGGTGCTGGCGCCGCTGGCGCGCGCACGCAAGGGCGAATTCAGCGAGCTGCTGGCGCAAATGCAGGCGCTGGGTTACGTGCGCTTTCGCATCGACGGCCAGGTGGTCGAGGCCGATCGCCTGCCGGTGCTGCAGAAGAACGACAAACACGACATCGACGTGGTGATCGACCGGCTGAAGGTGCGCGGCACGACCGACGGCCCGGGCGGTGCGGCAACCGCCCTGGCCGCGCGCCTGGCCGACAGCTTCGAAGCCGCCCTGCGCCTGGCCGACGGCCGCGCGATCGCGCTGGAGATGGACGAGGGAAAGGAACACCTGTTCAACAGCAAGTTCGCCTGCCCGGTGTGTGGCCACTCCCTGCCCGAGCTGGAACCGCGGCTGTTTTCGTTCAACGCCCCGGCCGGCGCCTGCCCGACCTGCGACGGCCTGGGCACCACCGACGTGTTCGACCCCGAACGCGTGGTGGCCTTCCCCTCGCTCAGCCTGGCCAGCGGCGCCATCAAGGGCTGGGACCGGCGCAACGGCTACTACTTCGCGCTCATCGAAAGCCTGGCCAAGCACTACAGGTTCAGCGTCGAGACGCCGTTCGAGGAGCTGCCCGAGGCGGTGCGCCACGTCATCCTGCACGGCTCGGGCGATGAGGCGATCCGGTTCAGCTACACCTTCGACAGCGGCGCGCAGGCCGGCCGCAAGGTCAGCAAGAAGCACCCGTTCGAAGGCATCCTGCCCAACATGGCGCGGCGCTGGCGCGAGACCGACTCCAACGTGGTGCGCGAAGAACTGGCGCGCTACCGCAGCCAGCAGCCCTGCACCGCCTGCGGTGGCGCGCGGCTGCGCCAGGAGGCGCGCCACGTGTTCGTTGGCGAGGGCGCGCAGCGGCGCGCCATCTACCAGATCAGCCATGTCACGCTGGGCGAGGCGCAGGCCTACTTCGATGCGCTGCGACTGACGGGCGCCAAGGCCGACATCGCCGAGCGGGTGGTGCGCGAAATCGCCAGCCGCCTGAAGTTCCTCAACGATGTCGGCCTGGGTTACCTTAGCCTGGAGCGCAGCGCCGACACGCTGAGCGGCGGCGAGTCGCAGCGCATCCGCCTGGCCAGCCAGATCGGCTCGGGCCTGAGCGGCGTGATGTACGTGCTGGACGAACCCAGCATCGGCCTGCACCAGCGCGACAACGACCGCCTGATCGCCACCCTGCAGCACCTGCGCGACCTGGGCAACACGGTGCTGGTGGTCGAGCACGACGAGGACATGATGCGTGCGGCCGACCACATCGTCGACCTCGGTCCCGGCGCCGGCGTGCACGGCGGGCGCGTGATGGCGCAGGGCACGTTCGCGCAGGTGGCGGCCACACCCGCTTCGGTGACCGGCCAGTTCCTGCGCGGCGAACGGGCGATCGCCGTGCCCAGCCGCCGTCGACGCTCACATATCGATAGCTGCTCGCGCACACCGGACGGGCGTCAGAGCCCGGAAACACTTGAAACGCACCGCCCCACCCCGAGCGGCGTGCTGCGCATCGTCGGCGCCCGTGGCCACAACCTGAAGGACGTCACGGTGGACGTTCCGGTGGGGCTGCTGACCTGCGTCACCGGCGTGTCGGGCTCGGGCAAGAGCACCCTGGTCAACGACACGCTGTACACGGCGGCCGCGCGCGAAATTCACCGTGCCCACGCCGAACCGGCGCCGCACGAGGCCATCGAGGGGCTGGCGCAGTTCGACAAGGTGATCGCGGTCGATCAGTCGCCCATCGGCCGCACGCCGCGCAGCAACCCGGCCACCTACACCGGCCTGTTCACCCCGATCCGCGAACTGATGGCCGAAACCGCCATGGCGCGCGAGCGCGGCTGGGGCCCGGGGCGCTTCAGTTTCAACGTGCCGCAGGCCAGCGGCGGCGGCCGCTGCGAGGCCTGCCAGGGCGACGGCGTGGTGAAGGTCGAAATGCACTTTCTGCCCGACGTCTACGTGCCCTGCGACGTCTGTGCCGGCCAGCGCTACAACCGCGAAACGCTGCAGGTGCAGTGGAAGGGCCGCCACATCGCGCAGATCCTGGACATGACGGTGGAAGACGCACTGGCCTTCTTCCAGGACCAGCCCGCCATCGCGCGCAAGCTGCAGACCCTGCTGGACGTGGGCCTGTCCTACATCACCCTGGGGCAGAGCGCCACCACCTTGTCGGGCGGCGAGGCGCAGCGCGTCAAGCTGGCGCTGGAGCTGTCCAAGCGCGACACCGGCCGCACCCTGTACGTGCTGGACGAACCCACCACCGGCCTGCACTTCGCCGACGTCGAGCTGCTGCTCAAGGTGCTGCACCAGCTGGTCGAGGCCGGCAACACCATCGTCGTGATCGAACACAACCTGGACGTCATCAAGACGGCCGACTGGCTGATCGACATGGGCCCCGAAGGCGGCGCCGGCGGCGGCACCGTGGTGGCCCAGGGCACGCCCGAGCAGGTGGCCGCCCATCCTGGCAGTCACACCGGGCGCTACCTGGCGCGACTGCTGGACGCGGCTCAGGCCGGCCAGTAGACCTTGCGCAGCGGCACCAGACGCTGCATCTCCGCGTCCAGCTTCTCGTAGTGCTCCAGCAGCGAGCGCACCAGATCGTCCAGATCCATCAGGGTCACGGGTATGCGGCCCCGTTCGGCCTCGTAGCGCCCCTCGCGGGTGAAACCGCCGGTGCTCACGTACAGGCCCTTGTCGCGGTCGTGCCGGCCGCCCAGAAAGCTGCGGATCTCCTGCGAGCCCATGGCGGCGCTGCGGTGCTTGACTTCGACCACGATGCGCGGGTCCTCAAAGCCCAGGCCGTCGGGCGACGCCACGATGTCCTTGCCGCGGTCCGAGCCGCTGGGCGAGATGCGCGTCTTGTAGCCCATGGCGCGCAGCAGGCCGGCCACCAGCTCCTGCATCGCGTCCCAGTCGAGCGCGTGGATGCGGTCCTTGATGAACTCGAAGCCGCGCGCCTGCACGTCCTTGTACAGATCGTCGGTCTCTTCGGCCAACGCGGGCGCCGATTCCGGCTGCGGCGCGCGGGTGCCGGCACGCGCGGCGTCCAGCACGCCGCGCATCTCGCGCGCCACCGGCGGCGGGATCAGAAACAAGGTGGAGATCGCGCCCAGGCTGTTGCGGGCCGCCACCGACAGCGCATCGCGCGCCACGCTGCCCAGCCACCTGACGGGTCGCATGTTGGGGTAGTCGGTCAGCTTCTGGGGCTGGCGCTGGTAGCCGCCCGTCACTTCACCCACCAGGTAGACGCGTTCGCTGCGGTCGTAGCTGACCACCTGGTCGCCGACGGCGATTTCGCGCACGAAGCGATAGGTCTGCCCGGCCATCGACGCCTGCTGCCCGGCCTTGTGGCCCGGGTAGGCCTGCGCCGCCGCGCGGGCAAAGTCGGCCCGGGTTTTCAGTGCGCTCAGGTCGCCCAGATCCACCCAGCCGATGGCGACGACGGATTCGGCGCGAAAGGCCTCGATCGCCAGACCGCCTTCGCCGGCGCGCACCATCCACATGGCTTGCGATGTCATCGCCGTGTTGCTCCTCATGTCGGTGCGGCGTTCAACCCACCCGCGCGCTCTCGCGCTCGGCCACCCGGTCGCGCCAGGCCTGCAGGGCGGCAAAGCCTTCGGCGTCGGCGCTGAACTTCATCAGCCTGGCGAATTCGAGGGCGCAAAAGGCCGTGATGTCGGCGATGGTGAAACGCTCGCCGGCCACCCAGGGCTGGCGCGCCAGCGCCTCGTCCAGCCAGCGGGCACTCTCACGCACTTTCTGACCCTGCGACCGGCCGAAGTCGGGGAACT
>JADLIA010000079.1 GCA_020848515.1 Rubrivivax sp.
CGGGATGGCGCGATGATAGTCAGCCGCCCCGCCGCCCAGGTGCGCCGCTCAGGTGCGCCCCGGCACCCCGCGCACCAGGCCGGTGTCGATGGCGGCCTGCTCCAGCCGCCGTCGACCCGGGTGCTGCGCCGGACGGTGCATGCGCAGGTGCTGCAGGGCCAGCGCCAGCGCCTCGGGCCAGTCGTCGTGCAGCAGCCGGGCGCCAGCCTGTGCGGCCAGGTCGGGGGCGCAGGCGGGCAGCGCCGCCATCAGGGCCTGCTGGGCATGCTGGGCTAGGTCGAAGTCGGCGCCGGGGGCGAAACGCGCCACGAACCCGGCGGGCGCCAGCGCCACGATGCAGGCGCGCGCCGCCTCATCGTCCGACAGACACAGGCGCGGCCGGCCGCCGCCGATGGCTGCGTGCAGCACGGCCAGCGCCTGATCGCCCGACAGCCTGGCGTGCGCCGCGATCAGCGCCAGGGCGCGCGGCTTGTCGCGCACACGCCGCAGGTGGAACAGCTCGATGGCGCGCATGGGCGCAGTCGGTGGCGCTCAAACCACCACCGGCTCGGGCTCCAGGCGGATGCCGAAGCGCTCGTACACGCTGGTCTGGATGGCGCGCGCCAGGGTCATCACCTCACCGCCGGTGGCCGGATGCTGGCTGCCGCCCTGGTTGACCAGCACCAGCGCCTGCTTGTCGTAGACGGCGGCGTTGCCCATGCGCTTGCCCTTCCAGCCGCAGGCGTCGATCAGCCACCCCGCCGCCAGCTTGACGCTGCCGTCGGGCATCGGGTAGTGCACCAGCTTGGGGTCGCGACCGATGATGTCCTGGCACTGCTCGGGCGTCACGGTCGGGTTCTTGAAAAAGCTGCCGGCGTTGCCGATGACCGCCGGATCGGGCAGCTTGGCGCGGCGGATGGCGACGATCCAGTCGTGGATCTGGCGCGCATCGGGCGCGCTGATGCCGGTTTCCTGCATGCGGCGTTCCAGGTCCAGGTAGCCCAGCACCGGCCGCCAGGCGCGCGGCAGCGCCAGACGCACGCGCAGGATCAGCGCGCGCCCGGCCAGCCCGAAGTCGCCTGGCTGCGCCGGCGCGTGCTTGAACACCGAATCGCGATAGCCGAAGCCGCACTGAGCGGCGTTCAGGGTGAACAGCTCGCCGGTGGCCAGATCGATGGCGTCGAGCTCGTGAAAGCGGTCCTGCAACTCGACCCCGTAGGCGCCAATGTTCTGCACCGGGCTGGCGCCCACGGTGCCGGGGATCAGCGCCAGGTTTTCCAGGCCGGGCAGGCCCTGGTCCAGCGTCCAGCCGACGAAGTCGTGCCAGGACTCGCCCGCGCCGGCCTCGACGATGGTGTGGCGCGCGGTCTGGTCCACCACGCGGCGACCCGGCACCTCGACCTTCAGCACCAGCGCGCGCAGATCGCCGGTCAGCACGATGTTGCTGCCGCCGCCCAGCACGAACAGGCCGGCCGCCGTCAGCCCGGCGTCGGCCAGCACGGCGCGCACCTCGTCCTCGCTGCGCACGCGCACCATGTGGGCGGCGCGCGCCGCGATGCCGAAGCTGTTGAGGGGCTGCAGGGAGACGTTGCGCTCGACGAACATGGGACAATTGTCGCATCCGGTATCTGCATGCAAAGGTAAGGCCATGCCCTCTTTCGACACGGTTTGCGACCCCGACATGGTGGAAGTCAGGAACGCGGTGGACAACGCCGCCAAGGAAATCGGCACGCGCTTCGACTTCAAGGGCACCAGCGCCGCCATCGAGCTGAAGGACAAGGAAATCACCCTGCTGGGCGACGCCGAATTCCAGTTGCAGCAGGTCGAAGACATCCTGCGCGGCAAGCTGACCAAGCGCGGCGTGGACGTGCGCTTTCTGGACAAGGGCAAGGTCGAGAAGATCGGTGGCGACAAGGTCCGGCAGCTCGTCAAGGTCAAGAGCGGCATCGCCACCGAAGACGGCAAGAAGATCCAGAAGCTGATCAAGGAAAGCAAGCTGAAGGTGCAGGCCGCCATCCAGGGCGACGCGGTGCGCGTGACCGGCGCCAAGCGCGACGATCTGCAGGCCGTGATGGCGCTGCTGCGCAAGGACATGGCGGAGTTGCCGCTGTCGTTCAACAACTTCCGCGATTGACGCACCCGTGGCAGCGCTCTGCACCCCCTGGCGCACCCTGCTGGCCGGCGCCCTGCTGCTGCCGACCTGGGCCGGGGCGCAGAACGTGTCGCTGCACGGGCTGCTGGGCCAACGGGCGCTGCTGATCGTCGACGACCAGGCCCCGCGCGCCGTGGCGCCGGGCGAAACGCACCTGGGCGTGCAGGTGCTGTCGACTGGCGACGATCGGGCGGTGGTGCGCGTCGGTGGCCAGCGCCTGACCCTGCGCGTGGGCGAATCGCCGGCCAGCGTGGGCGGCGCACCCGCGCCCGCCGGCAGCGACCGGGTGGCGCTGACGGCGGATGCGCGCGGGCATTTCTTTGTCGCCGGCAGCATCAACCAGCGGCCCACGCAGTTCATGGTGGACACCGGCGCATCGGTGGTGGCCATCGGTCAGGCCGAGGCCGACCGGCTGGGCCTGAACTACCGCGCCGGCCACAGCGTGACCCTGCGCACCGCCAACGGCAACGCGCCCGGCTGGGCGCTCAAGCTGGCCAGCCTGCGCATCGGCGACGTCACGGCCTACGAGGTGGACGCCGTCGTCACCCCGGCGGCGATGCCGGCGGTGCTGCTGGGCAACAGCTTTCTGAACCGCTTCAACATGCGGCGCGACGGCGCCACGATGCTGCTGGTCAAACGCTAGTGCGGCCTCCAGCGCTTGCTCAGCATGCGCCAGCAGCTATTGTTTCGATAGTAACGGTCAGGCCTGGGCGGCCGTCACCACCACCTCGATGCGCCAGGCCGGGTCGGCCAG
>JADLIA010000080.1 GCA_020848515.1 Rubrivivax sp.
GACCATGTGGTGACCTTCCCGGTCGGCGCCGACCACCCGGTCAGCCCCGGCGCCGGCTGAGCCCAGGAGGCGGTCGGACGCCCCCGCCCGTGCCGTGATCGGCGTGCCAGGCAAGACGCGACGATGCCGCGGGCTCGAGCCCGCAAGCAGGAGCAACGCCGCATGGCGCGCCGAGCGCGGTGCGGGTGGGTGCGCAGCGTGCTCACCCAGGAGGTGCAGGCCATCGCAGCCGCCCGACCCCGCATCGATGCGGTCTGCCCGAGGTTGACAAGCGGTCAACCGCCGTTTCCAGGCTGAGCCTGATTGCTCCCAATTCAGTAGCTGCCGACGCTGACTGCAAGCGCGCCGGGGTCAGATCCGACCAGGAACCCGGCACCCCGCCCGAGACCGCCCCAGGCATCGAAGCGCAGCCAGGTGATGCGCCACGCTCAGAGCAGCTCGCCCTTGGGATCGCGCCCCATCAGCGCCGCCACCGCTTCCACCGGCTTGAGGCGGCCGTCCAGCAGCGCCACCACGCTTTCGGTGATCGGCATCTCCACCCCCAGGTGCTGCGCGCGCTGCCACACGGTGCGCGCGCTGTACACGCCCTCGGCCACGTGGCCGAGCGAGCGCACCGCCTCCTCCAGCGTCTTGCCCTCGGCCAGCAGCAGGCCGACGCGGCGGTTGCGGCTCAGATCGCCGGTGGCCGTCAGCACCAGATCGCCCAGACCCGACAGACCCATGAAGGTGTCGGCGCGCGCGCCCAGCGCCAGCCCCAGGCGCGCCATTTCGGTCAGCCCGCGGGTGATGAGGGCGGCGCGTGCGTTCAGCCCCAGGTTCAGGCCGTCGGCCAGGCCGGTGGCGATGGCCAGCACGTTCTTGACCGCGCCGCCCACTTCGACGCCGATCAGGTCGTCGTTGGCGTACACGCGCAGCGTGGGGCCGTGAAAACCCGCCACCAGGGCGTCGCGCACGTCGGCATGGCGGCTGGCCGCCACCAGCGCCGTGGGCTGGCCGCGCGCCACTTCCTGGGCAAAGCTGGGGCCGCTGAGCGCGCCGGCGCGCAGCTCGGGCGCCACCTGGCGCTGGATCTCGTGCGGCATCAGGCCGAAGGGGTGCGCCGCGCCGGGGTCCTGCGCCGGCTCGAAGCCCTTGCACAGCCAGCCGACCGGCACCGGCACGCCGCGCAGCAGGCGCAGGGTGTCGCGCAGCCCGGCCACCGGGGTGGCGACGATCAGCAGCTCGGCCTGCGGCACGGCCTGCAGCAGCCCGGCCACTTCGCCGCCGCGCACCTGCAGCTCGCGCGGCAGCGGAATGCCGGGCAGGTAGCGCGCGTTCTCGCGCTGCTCGGCCATGGCCTGCGCCTGCGCGCCGTCGCGCGCCCAAAGCACCACCTGGTGACCGGCCGGGTTGCGCGCCGCACTGACGGCCAGCGCCGTGCCCCAGGCACCCGCACCGATAACTATGATTTTCATAGCTGCTGGCGCTTACCCATCAAGCGCGGGAGGCAGATTTGATGCTTACTGCGGCAGGGCCGAGGCGCCGTCGGCCTGGGCCGCCTGCTGCTGCTCGTACATCTGCTGGAAGTTGATCTCGGCCAGGTGCACGGGCGGGAAGCCGCCGCGCTGGATCAGGTCGGCCACGTTGCCGCGCAGGTAGGGGTAGACGATCTGCGGGCAGGCGATGCCGATCACCGCGCCCATCTGCTCGTCGGGCACGTTGCGCACCTCGAAGATGCCGGCCTGCTTGCATTCGCACAGGAACACCGTCCGGTCTTCGATCTTGGTCTGCACGGTGGCGGTGACGGTGATTTCGAAGATGCCGTCGGCCACGTTCTCGGCGTTGACGCCCAGGCTGATTTCGACCGCCGGCTGCTGTTGCTCCAGCAGGATGGCGGGCGAATTGGGCTGCTCCAGCGAGGCCTCCTTCAGGTAGACACGCTGGATGTTGAACACGGGGTCCTGATCGGCCATGGGATTTCTCTCTGGAATGGGAAGGGGGTGAAAGCCGGCGTGGCGCGGCCGCCGAGGCGGCGCGCCCGTCGTGAAAAGCCGGCCATTATCTCAGAGGGGCTCACCCCGGCCGGCAGGGGCTCAGCCGGCCAGCAGCGCGTCCAGCCCGCCGCGCGCCTCCAGCGCCATCAGGTCGTCGCAGCCGCCCACGTGGGTGTCGCCAATGAAGATCTGCGGCACGGTGTGGCGACCGGTCAGCGCCATCATCGCGCGGCGCTGCGCCGGCTCCAGATCGACGCGGATTTCCTCGATGGCGGTCACGCCCTTGTGCGCCAGCAGCTGCTTGGCGCGCAGGCAGTAGGGGCAGGTGGCGGTGGCGTACATGCGCACGGTGGGCATGGCGGGGCTCGGTTCGACGGCCATGGCTCAGCCGCGCTCGACCGGCAGGTTGGCCTCGCGCCAGGCCTTCAGCCCGCCGGCCAGCGACTGCGCGTTCTCGTAGCCCAGCTTCCTGGCGATCGCCACCGCCCGGCCGGAGCGCATGCCCGAGGCGCACACCAGCACCAGCGGCGTGGCCTTGTTCTTCACGCTGCCGGGCAGCCGCGCCTCCAGCTCGTGCAGCGGGATGCTGCGCGCGCCCGCCACATGGCCGGCGGCGAATTCGTCGGTGCCGCAGACATCGACCACCACCGCCTTGTCGCGGTTGATCAGCTGCACCGCAGCGGTCGGCGTCAGGCCGGCGCCGCCGCCCTGCAGCAGCGGCAGCAGCAGCATGGTGCCGGAGGTCAGCGCCACCAGGATCAGCATCCAGTTCGCCAGCAGAAAATCCACGTCGTCGGTCCTTCTCTTGAGGGTGTTCGGGCGACCATGGGGCCGCCCCGGGGCGGCCCGCGGCCGCCTGCACGGACGGGGATTCTAAAATGGCGGGTTATGCCCCGTGCCTGCGCGGCCTTTGCCGGCGCCGCCACGGCCCGCCCCACCTGCCTGACCCTGCCGTACCGCTGCCCATGTACAAGCTCGTGCTGATTCGCCATGGCGAATCGACCTGGAACCTCGAAAACCGCTTCACCGGCTGGACCGACGTCGACCTGACGCCGCTGGGCATCGAGCAGGCCTGCGCCGCCGGCCGGCTGCTGAAGGCCGAGGGCTACGACTTCGACGTCGCCTACACCAGCGTGCTGACGCGCGCCATCCGCACCCTGCACCTGGCGCTGGACGAAATGAACCGCCTGTGGCTGCCGACCGTCAAGCACTGGCGCCTGAACGAGCGCCACTACGGCGCCCTGCAGGGCCTGAACAAGGCCGAAACCGCGCGCCAGTACGGCGACCAGCAGGTGCTGGTCTGGCGCCGCAGCTACGACACCCCGCCGCCGGCGCTGACGCCCGACGACCCGCGCTGCGAGCGCAGCGACCCACGCTACGCGCGCCTGAACCCGGGCGAAGTGCCGCTGACCGAGTGCCTGAAGGACACGGTGGCGCGCGTGCTGCCGTTCTGGAACGAATCCATGGCGCCGGCCATCCGCTCCGGCAAGCGCCTGCTGGTGTCGGCGCACGGCAACTCGATCCGCGCTCTGGTCAAGTACCTGGACGGCATCTCCGACGACGACATCGTGGGCCTGAACATCCCCAACGGCATCCCGCTGGTGTACGAGCTGGACGCCGATCTGCGCCCGCTGCGCCCGCATTACTACCTGGGCGATGCCGACGCCATCGCGCGCGCCGCCGCCGCGGTGGCCAGCCAGGGCCGCGCCTGAGGCCGCATCCAGGCGCCCGGCGCGGTCAGCCCCCGCGTCGCCCGCGGCCGCGTTGCGGAACTTCACACGCCCGGCCGGACCCCAACGCAGGCCGTTAGGTATATATTGAGCCTCTGCGACGCAGGAACCCCCAGACCATGAGTCAGAAAACCAGGATTGCCGGATGGATCGCCGTGGGCGCGCTGGCCGGCGCGTTGACCACCGTGTCGCTGCAGACCGTGGCGCGCGGCACGCTGGCCCCGCTGCCGCTGGAAGAGCTGCAGCAACTGGCGGCGGTGTTCGGCATGATCAAGTCCGACTACGTGGAGCCGGTGGACGAGAAAAAGCTCATCACCGACGCCATCTCGGGCATGGTGTCCAGCCTGGATCCGCACTCGCAGTATTTCGACAAGA